>NZ_JBFTIN010000020.1:0-95698 GCF_056394785.1 Rhizobium sp. 10N414
ATGGGGCATTGAGAGCTTCTTCGCCAAGCTCAAACAATGGCGGCGTATCGCAACGCGCTACGACAAGATCGCCGACAACTTCCTCGGCTTCATAAAGCTCGCGAGCATCATGCTATGGATCAAATAGTTAAATTGTCACCACAGCCTAGAGCATTCCGCCGATGCGAACTCGTACGGAGCGACGTCCGATACGGTAGTCAGAGCGCGCCACCCGCCACCATCGTATAAAACAAAAAAGCCCGGCATCAGGCGGGCTTTTACTTCTATTTTCGATCAACCGTTGACGGCCATGCGCTTTTCGTCGCGCCCGCCCTTCATGCGCTCGGCCAGCAGGAAGGCCAGTTCGAGCGCCTGGTCAGCATTGAGACGCGGGTCGCAATGCGTGTGGTAGCGATCGTGCAGATCCTCGGCCGTGACGGCGCGGGCGCCGCCGGTGCATTCCGTCACATCCTTGCCGGTCATCTCGATGTGGATGCCGCCCGGATGCGAACCTTCAGCACGATGGATCTGGAAGAAGCTTTCGACTTCCGACAGGATCCGCTCGAACGGACGCGTCTTGTAGTTGTTCAGCGTGATCGTGTTGCCATGCATCGGATCGCACGACCAGACGACCTTGCGCCCCTCGCGCTCGACCGCGCGGATGAGACGCGGCAGATGCTCGGCAACCTTGTCGTGGCCGAAGCGGCAGATCAGCGTCAGCCGGCCCGCTTCGTTTTCCGGATTGAGAATGTCGATCAGGTTCAGAAGATCGTCCGCCTGCAGAGACGGACCGCACTTCAAGCCGATCGGATTCTTGATGCCGCGGCAGTATTCGACATGGGCATGGTCTGCCTGGCGCGTGCGGTCGCCGATCCAGATCATGTGGCCCGAAGTCGCGTACCAGTCGCCAGACGTCGAGTCGACACGCGTCAGCGCCTCTTCATAGCCAAGCAGCAACGCTTCGTGGCTGGTGAAGAAGTCCGTCTCGCGCAGGCTCGGATTGTTTTCCGCGCTGATGCCGATCGCCTTCATGAAGTCCATGGTTTCGCTGATGCGGCCGGCAAGCTTGCGGTAGCGCTCACCCTGCGGGCTATCCTTGACGAAGCCAAGCATCCACTGATGGACGTTCTCGAGGTTCGCGTAGCCACCCATTGCGAAGGCGCGCAGCAGGTTCAGCGTAGCGGCCGACTGGCGATAGGCCATAGCCTGGCGCTCCGGGTTCGGAATACGTGATTCTTCCGTGAACTCGATGCCGTTGATGATGTCGCCACGGTAGCTCGGAAGCGACACGCCATCCTGCGTCTCGATGCCGGAAGAGCGCGGCTTGGCGAACTGCCCGGCGATGCGGCCGACCTTGACCACCGGCAGCTGTGCCCCGAAGGTCAGGACGACGGCCATCTGCAGGAACGCACGGAAGAAGTCGCGGATGTTGTCGGCGCCATGCTCGGCAAAACTCTCGGCGCAATCGCCACCCTGCAGCAGGAAACCGTTGCCTTCTGCAACGTTGGCGAGATGCTTCTTCAGCCGGCGTGCTTCACCCGCAAAGACAAGAGGCGGATAGGATGCGAGCTGGGCTTCCGTTGCTGCCAATGCGGCCTGGTCCGGATAGTCCGGAACCTGCTGGATCGGTTTTTGCCGCCAACTACTCGGTGTCCAATTCTCTGCCATCTTACTCACCTGCTCCACCATCCGGTCAGTCCGGATGTTCCGTCCTAAAAATGTTGGGCGGCTTATAACCCTTTAGTGCCATCTTGCATAGCGGCGTTCCGCTCTTCGACACTGAGGATTAAATCGGCGACCACGCACGATATAAAGGAATTCGATGACGTATTTTCAAACAGAAAACGTACGATCAACGATCACTATACCAAGACGGTTTGTATCCAATTTAAGCTTGTCCCGGAAAAACGCCGGCAATTCTAATGAGGCGTCATACAGGCGCTCTTCCTCAACGTGATCCGCACGCCCCACATCACCAGCTGCTGGCGTCAGACATGAACACCGTCCCGAATGCGATAGCTCGGGGCATACATTGTGACGAGCTCTTCCGCGGCCGTCGGATGCACGGCCATCGTCCGGTCGAAATCGTCCTTCGTGCAGCCCGCCTTCAGCGTAATTCCAAGGATCTGGGCCATCTCACCGGCGTCGTGGCCGAGGATATGCGCGCCCACAACCTTTTGGCTGGCAGCGACCACAATCAGCTTCATGATCATCTTCTCGCCACGCCCCGACAGCGTCGCCTTCAGTGGACGAAACTGCGCACGGTAGACCTCGAGCTCCTTGTAGCGCTTGCCCGCTTCCTCCTCGGACAGCCCTACGGTACCGATCTCGGGCTGCGAGAAGACCGCCGTTGCGATCGTCTCGTGATCGGGCTTGGTCGGATTGTCCTTGTACTCCGTCTCGATGAAGCACATTGCCTCGTGGATCGCCACCGGCGTCAACTGTATCCTGTCGGTGACATCGCCGAGCGCATAGATGTTCGGGACGTTGGTGCGAGAATAGTCGTCGACCACCACCGCTCCGCGCTCGTCAGTCTTCACACCGGCGGCTTCCAGGCCTAGGCCTTCCGTATTCGGAATGCGCCCGAGCGCCAGCATCACGACATCGGCAACCAGCGTGCCGTTCTTCAGCGTCTCGACGGAAAGACGACCGTCCTCTTTCGATACCTTCTGCAGCATATCATGGCAGAGGATGCGGATGCCCTTGGCGGTCATCGCCTCGTGCAGTCCCTGGCGGAGGTCCTGATCGAAGCGCGACAGAATCTCGGCGCCGCGATAGATCAGCGTCGTCTCGACGCCGAGGCCGTGAAAGATATTGGCAAACTCCACCGCGATATAACCGCCACCCGCAATCACAATCGCCTTCGGCAGCTCCTCCAGATGGAAGGCCTCGTTGGAGGAAATGCAGAGTTCGTTCCCAGGCAAAGCCGCGTGCGGGTTCGGGCGGCCACCGGTCGCGATCACGATGGTCTTCGCGGTCACCGTCTTGCCGGTATTGACCAACCGGACCGTATGCGCGTCGACCAATTCGGCACGTGTTTCCAGGATTTCGGCGTTGGCGCCGGCCAGTCCCTTCTTGTAGAGCCCTTCCAGTCGCGCGATCTCGTTGTCCTTCGCGGCAATCAGCTTCTTCCAGTCAAACGAGCTCTCGCCGACCGTCCAGCCGAAGCCAGCGGCATCCTCGAAATGTTCATGGAACTGAGCCGCATAGACAAAGAGCTTCTTAGGCACGCAGCCGCGGATCACGCATGTTCCGCCGTAGCGGTACTCCTCTGCGATCGCGACCTTCTTACCGAGCGAGGCTGCAACGCGGGCGCTTCGCACACCGCCTGAGCCACCGCCAATGACAAAGAGATCGTAATCGTAGGACGTCATGAGAAACTCCGGATGGAATCGGCTGGTGAGGTGAAAGTGATATAGTATCGGCGGCCGCAAAAACAAAAGCCCGGACGGTGCCGGGCTTTTGATCTGTTATTCGCGCCTTCTTACGGCTTCGGCTTTGCAGCAGCCGGTGCAGCTGGCTTCGGCGCGGCCGTCGCAGCCGGGTTCGCCGGATCGGCAGCCGGTGGCGGGGCCTTGATGACCTTCACGAGTTCAGCGCTCGTCTGTTTCTGCAGATCGCGCGAGATGCCCTGCGCCCAAATGTCGGCGGCCTTGACGGTTTCGCGCGAAGCGATCGGGCCATCCTTGAGCAGCTTCTTGCCAACCGGCGAGTTGTAGAACTCGGCGATCGCGTTGAGTTCCTCGACGGAGAATGCCTTGGCATAGGTCAGCGCGGCTTCCTTCTCGAGATCGGCGCGACGCGGTGCAAGGGCCAGTGCTTGCTTGTCGACCTCAGCGGTGATCGCATCCTGGTAGTTCGGCGAGTCCTGGATGAGATCGGCCTTCAGGCGCTCAGCCAGTCCGGGCAGGATGTTGTCGAACTGCGCGGTGGCGCCGATCGCGTCGATCGCAGCGCGGGCCGCCTTCAGCTGCTCCGGAGAGGCTTCCTGCGCATGTGCGGCAAAGCCGAATGCGACGCCTGAGAAAATAACGGTCGCAGCAGCAAAACGGCCAAGACCTGCAAATTTAATCATGAGTTTCAATGCTCCTGTTACCTGTTCGCCCGCAGCGTGCGTGCGCCTGCTGGACCTGCAATGATCGCAAGCGCCGCCATTTTTAGAAAGAGCCCGTGTTCAACGACTCCGGGTATTGAATTCAGCTCGTTTGAAAGCGCCTCTGCATCAGGAATGCGGCCAAAAGATGCATCCAGGATGTAGTGGCCGCCGTCCGTCATGAAGTCTTCGCCACCGGATTGGCGCAGCGTCAGGCTGCCGCTCAACCCAAGCTTCGAGGCCTTCTTTTCGATCGCCATGCGTGTCGATACGAGTCCGAACGGATTGACCTCAATCGGTAGCGGAAATGCGCCAAGTGTCTCGACCAGTTTGCTCTCGTCGGCAATCACGATCATGCGCTGAGATGCCGCAGCGACGATCTTCTCGCGCAGCAGTGCACCGCCGCCACCCTTGACGAGCGTGAGGTCGGAATCGACCTCATCCGCGCCATCGATCGTCAGATCGAGTTCCGGCAGTTCATCCAGTGACTTCAGCGGTACGCCGAGCTCGACGCAAAGCCTTGCCGTGCGTTCGGAGGTTGGCACGCCTTCGACCTTGAAGCCGGTTGAAACCTTCTCTGCGAGCAGCCGAACAAACTCTTCGGCAGTACTCCCGGTTCCGATTCCAAGCCGCATGCCATATTCGACATGAGCGAGTGCGGCCTCGGCGGCCTTGATCTTCATTTCGCGGGCATCCATGCGCCGCTGACTCCGAATTATTGCGTTGGATGTGCTGTTTACACGGCTCGCTTGCCAAACGAAAGCCAAAAGAGCGTAATGATTTTTGAAAAGCCGTGGGCATTTGCAACTCGTCGCCTTTGCCGGCAAATATTGCTTTTCCGGTCCTCATCACCTACTGCCGATGACATCATTTCTGAAAGGCGCAATCCTTGACCCCTGCCCTTGTTGTATTCGATCTTGACGGAACACTGCTCGATACTCACACCGATCTTGTTGAGAGCCTGAATTATACGATCGCGGCGATCGGTGTGGCGCCGGTCAGCTACGACGACCTCACGCATCTCGTCGGACATGGCGCCAAGGTCATGATCGAGCGGGCCTGCGGTCTTCGAGGACATCCGTTGGCACAGGAACAGCTTCCTGCCCTGCTCAACCGCTTCATTGCGCACTACACCGACAACATGCCGGGACATACCGCGCCTTACCCCAGCCTGGTCGAGGCAATGGATCAACTGAAGAGTGCCGGCTGCAAGCTTGCCGTTTGCACCAACAAGCTCGAGGGCCTGGCGCGCAACCTGATCGAGAAGCTTGAACTCACCCATTATTTCGATGCCATTGCCGGCGGCGACACCTTCACCGTCAGGAAGCCCGACGCCCAACATCTTCTCGGAACCATCGAGCGCGCCGGCGGCGATGTCCGCAGGACCGTCATGATCGGCGACAGCGTCAACGACATTCTTGTTGCCCGCAATGCCGGCGTCCCTTCGATCGCCGTGCCGTTCGGCTATTCCGACGTCCCCGTCGAGACCCTCGGGCCAACGAGCGTGATTACGCATTTCAAGGAGTTAACTCCTGCGCTGATCGACGAATTGATCGAGGACTTCACCTCGGCAACGCCGGCGGCGGCGGCAGGCTGACGCAAAAGAAAAGGAGGCCCGCGGCCCAGCCCCTAACCCGATCGCGCGAAAAAACCCTCGCGAAACCCTGACCTACGCAAGGAGGTTTTGCGACATGCCTAGCCTCGACTATGGACTCTTCTTTTGCAGAGGCACAGATTCAGGATACGAGGCGCAAGTTGCAAATCGTCCGATGCCGCATGCGTGATATGCGCAACTGATACATGATTGGCTCGCGATAGTTCCAAGTGGGTTGCGCATAGCCCGCATGTCCCTGTTCAGGTGACCGACGAATGGACGGTGCGACGGCGTTCCAGAACCGTCACGGAGGGAAATATGCCTGATTTCCAGCGCAGAAAATTTCTCGTTCAAGGTAGCACGGCGGCGCTCGCCGGGATGGCCGGTCTCAATTCTTCATCTCCTGCGTCCGCGGCTCCGACGGACGAGCTCGTGGCCGCTGCCAAGGCAGAGGGCCACCTCACCGTTGTCGGCCTGCCTCGCGACTGGTGGGGATACGGGGACATCATCGACGGTTTCAAGGCGAAATACGGCCTTGGTATCACCGAACTTATGCCCGATGCGGGATCGGCCAAGGTGATCAATACCATCAGAAATGCGAGGGACACAGCCGACCCGCAAGCGCCGGATGTCATCGACGTCGGTCTGCCTTTCGCCTTATCGGCGAAGAGGGACGGCCTGCTGCGGCCTTACAAGGTGGCGGCGTGGGAAGCCATTCCGGACGCAGCCAAGGATCCTGATGGATACTGGTACGGCGGCTACTACGGCACGCTTGCCTTCGAGGTCAACGCGGATATCGTGACGACGATGCCGACCGATTGGGCGGACCTCGCCTCGCCGAAATACAGAAATGCCGTGGGTCTCGCCGGCAATCTGACATCAAATCAAGCCATCCAAGGCATTTTCGCTGCGGGCCTGTCAGCTGCTCACGGCAACGCGGACGAGGCAGCCGATCAGGGGCTGAGCTTCTTTGCAGACCTCAGCCGCCGCGGCAACTTCGTTCCTATCGTCGGCGGCCTTGCTTCGCTTGAGGACGGGCGCACGCCTATCCTCGTTCGCTGGGACTACCTTGCAGCTACTGATCGCGAACGATCAGGAGGACGAACCACGATTGAGATCGTGAGGCCGAAGACGGGCATCGTCGGTGGCGTCTATGCCCAGGCCATCAGCGCGTTCACTCCGCATCCGAACGCAGCCCGATTGTGGATGGAATACCTATACACTGAGACGCGGGCCTTCCTGAATAGCGGGTATGCGCCTGCCGACTTGGAAGGAAAGCTGGCACGGGTTCAGCATTCTGGTACCGAAGTCTACCCGCTCTTCCCAACACAGGAAGAACTCGATAGGGCAAGGGAGATCATCACCAACGGGTGGGGAGACGTCGTCGGAGTGCAAATCCAGTGTCTCCCGTGCGGAAGCCCTTCCGGTATCCCAATGGTTTTCAGTGAAGGCACCATCGGACAGCGCACGATGTCGCGGTAGCCGATATGGTTTTGATCGCCGTGCCATTCGACTATTCCGACATCCCGTCGAGATCCACGGAGCCTGCACAGATCGACGAATTGATCGCGGAGCTTGCTTCCGCAACGCGCGCAGCGGCGGCAAGCCGATCGCAAAAAGAAAAGGCGGCTCCCCGGCCGCCGTCATATCATCGGCGCGATCAAATCTGCGCGTCACGCGCCTTCGTCGTCGCATCGAAAGCCTTCTGCACATAGGCGTCGCGGCCGTATACGTCATCGAAATACTGGATGACACCATCCTTGTTCGGCCAGGCCGTGAAGTAAGCCACGTAGACCGGGATCTTCTGCGGAACCTGCAGGGCGTGGTTCTTGCCCGTGGCAATCTCCTTGCCGATCTGGTCCACCGACGTGTTCAGCACGGCCGCTGCCATCGCGCGTGGCTCGGCAAGGCGGACGCAACCATGGCTGAGGGCGCGCATATCGCGCTTGAAGAAGCTCTTCGAAGGCGTGTCATGCATGTAGATGGCGTGAGCATTCGGGAAAAGGATCTTGAGTTCGCCAAGCGCATTGTCGTCGCTCGGCGGCTGGCGCACGGAAACGTTGGTCGTCGAGCCGTACCAGTCGACGCTGGACGACGCCACGGCGCGACCGCCGACTGTTACCTCATAGCCCATCCGGTCCAGATAGCTCGGGTCGGAGCGCAGGCGCGGCAGCATCTCGTTGATGATGATCGACTGCGGCACACCCCAGAAAGGATTAAACTCGACCGTCTCGATCTGATCCTGGAAGAAGAAGGTCTGGTGCGACGGCTGACCGATCACCACGCGCATCGACAACTGTTCCTTGTTGTCGTTGTGGTAGTAGACCATATAGGCCGGCTGGTTGATGAAGACGTAGCGCGAGCCGAGGTCGGCCGGCAGCCAGCGGGCCTGCTCCAACGCAACAATCAGCTTCTCGACCTTCGATGCGTTGCTGTCGCCGCCAGCCATGATGCGGACCGTCGCCTGGCCGATAACGCCGTCCGGCTTCAGTCCATGTTCCTTCTGGAAACCTTCAACGAGCGAAACGATCTCAGGCGAATATTCGGTGCTGCCCGTATAGGCGGAGAGCGTTGTCGCATGTTCCGCCTTGAGCGCGGCCGAGCCATGCTTGCCGATCGCCTTCACGATGTTCGGGATTTCGGACGAGTTGTCGCCCGGACGAAGCAGGCCGCTCAGCGCGATATCGATGCGCTCTTCGCTGGCTCCCTCTGCGCGCAACTTCGCCAGTTCGCCTTCGAGTGCAACGAACTGCGGCGCATCCGGCGTACGGCTTCTGAGATAGGCCGGGGTATCCGGGCTCATGCGGGCGAGCTTCAGCACCGGCGCAAGGTTCACGTCCTTACGCTTGAAATCGTGATAGCCGGAGAGCTTGTTCGGATCGACGCGACCACGAACTGTATCCTGGACATAGGCGAGCACCTTTGCGGACAGTTCCAGTTCAAACTGCGTCAGGGCGCGGTCACGGACTGCCGGATCCGGATTGGTCGGATCCTCCGCCGGCACCTGGACCGTATAGTCGGCCGGGTCGAGACCGACCGAAGCGGCATCCGCCAGAACGTCCATCGCCGCCTTGGCACGATCGTTGACATCCGTTCCGGCGAGCCAGACCAGCGGATTCTTCACATCGCCGTAATAGGCCTCAAGCGCCCTGGCGACTTCGACGGGGGCGCGCACCTTCGCCTCGATAAGGAAGCGGCGCTGTACCGACGGCGTTGCCTCGGTCGCAGCCGACGCATCGGCAACTGCCCCGGTGACGACAGGATCGGTAAATTTACCGGTATCGACGAAGCGCATCGCATCTGGCTGATAGGTATAGTAGCGCGGGCTCGAAACCTTCGGCAGCGGCGCATCCGGAGCCGACTGAAGGAAGGACGGAACCGACCGCCTCGGATTGACAATCGTGCTCTGGGTGCGAGCGCGATCCCCGCGGATCATATCCATCAACGTGTAAGCCTGCGCGGGCGTGGAACCCATCGCAGCCATGGCGCAGGAAAGCGCTAGTGCGGAAGCCGCACCTTTCAGAAGGAATGTCATGCTTTTATCCAGTCCCAGTGTCATGCTGTCTTCAAATCGCGGGCAAAAACCCGCCTTAAAACTCGTTTCATCCGGCGCGAGCGTCACATGGCAGAAACTGGCCGCAGCCGCCAGCCTTGGGCCTCTCAACCCAAAGTAACGCGGAAAACGCTTATGCCGAGCCCCAGTTCACACAAAATAATGAAATTATTAGTTAATTTTTTACTTTATTTTCGCCTTCGGACACAGTGGCCAACGAGGCACTGAAATATAAAAATTTAGCCGTGTCTAAATGGCCACTGATCACCCGCCGATAACATGATTTATACATTCATATTTTGCATTTCCAGCAGTTTTCTTCGTCCCGTTTCGGACCTATAAGACGCATCTCCGAAGGCACCGCGACAGAAAGGCATGACCATGACCTCCACCCGCACCGAAACAGATACGTTCGGCCCGATCGAAGTACAGAACGACAGATATTGGGGTGCTCAGGCGCAGCGCTCGCTCGGCAATTTCAAGATTGGCTGGGAGAAGCAGCCGCTTTCGATCGTTCGCGCCCTCGGCATCGTCAAGCAGGCGGCGGCGCGTGCCAACATGGCGCTCGGTCAGCTCAATCCGGAGGTCGGCAACGCCATTGTCGACGCGGCGCAGGAAGTGATCGACGGCACGCTCAACGACCACTTCCCCCTCGTTGTCTGGCAGACGGGCTCCGGCACGCAGTCAAACATGAATGCCAACGAAGTGATCTCCAACCGTGCCATCGAATTGTTGGGCGGCGTCATGGGATCGAAGAAGCCGGTGCATCCCAACGATCACGTCAATATGAGCCAGTCGTCAAACGACACCTATCCGACGGCCATGCATATCGCCTGTGCGGAGCAGATCGTGCGCCACCTGCTTCCGAGCTTGAAGCACCTGCACGCCGCGCTCGACATGAAGGTCACCGAATTCAGCCACATCATTAAGATCGGCCGCACGCACACGCAGGATGCGACGCCGCTGACGCTTGGCCAGGAATTCTCCGGCTATGCAGCGCAGGTCGGCTCCGCCATCAAGCGCATCGAATTGACGCTTCCTGGCCTTTGCGAGCTGGCCCAGGGCGGCACCGCGGTCGGCACCGGTCTCAACGCGCCTGTTGGATTTGCCGAGAAGGTCGCTGACGAGATCGCCGAAATCACCGGCCTGCCCTTCGTGACGGCCCCGAACAAGTTCGAAGCACTCGCCGCCCATGACTCCATGGTGTTCAGCCATGGCGCCATCAATGCGGCCGCCGCCGCGCTCTTCAAGATTGCCAACGACATCCGCCTGCTGGGCTCCGGTCCCCGCGCCGGCCTCGGCGAACTCGCCCTTCCCGAGAACGAGCCCGGCTCCTCGATCATGCCCGGCAAGGTCAACCCGACCCAGTGCGAGGCGCTGACGCAGGTCTGCATCCACATCTTCGGCAACAACGCGGCCCTCACCTTCGCCGATAGCCAGGGCCACTTCGAGCTCAACGTCTACAATCCGATGATGGCCTACAACTTCCTCCAGTCGGTGCAACTGCTCGGCGACGCCGCCGTTTCTTTCACCGACAATTGCGTCGTCGGCATCGAGGCGCGCGAGGACAACATCAAGGCCGGTCTCGAACGGTCCCTGATGCTGGTCACGGCGCTTGCTCCGAAGATCGGCTATGACAACGCCGCCAAGATCGCCAAGACCGCGCACAAGAACGGCACGACCCTGAAGGAAGAAGCGTTGGCGAGTGGCCTCGTCACCGTCGAGGAATACGACGCAATCGTTCGCCCTGAAACGATGATCGGCCCGAAGTAAGCCTGCCTCCTCGCTTGCTTGAAACAGTTGACACCGCCGTACCCGCGGCGGTGTTTTCCAGATTTTCATGACTAAAACAGACAAGTTTTAGAATTATTGCAATTGCGAAGACGCCCGAATAGATCATCTGCGATTTCGGTCCGCATGAAAGGTCCCTCGATGGCTGACGATCTTTTCCCCCTCAGCAAAGACTCCACCCAATACCGCAAGATCAGCAGCGACTACGTCTCTGTCGACAGCTTCAAGGGGCAGGATATCCTGACCGTCGAGCCGGAAGGCATCCGCCTCCTTGCCGAAACGGCCTTTGCCGACATCAACCATCTCCTGCGACCCGGCCACCTGAAGCAGCTCGCCTCGATCCTCGAAGACCCGGAGGCGACCGACAACGACCGCTTCGTTGCTTATGACCTGCTGAAGAACGCCAACATCGCCGCAGGTGGCATCTTGCCGATGTGCCAGGACACCGGCACGGCGATCATAATGGGCAAGAAAGGACGCCGCGTCTGGACCGAAGGTGAGGACTACTCGGCTCTCGCCAAGGGCGTCATGGACGCGTACGAGAAGAAGAACCTGCGCTATTCGCAGCTCGCGCCCATCAAGATGTTCGAGGAAAAGAACACCAAGAACAACCTGCCGGCGCAGATCGACATCTACGAGGAAGGCACCGACTCCTACGACTTCCTGTTTGTCGCCAAGGGCGGCGGTTCGGCCAACAAGACCTTCCTCTACCAGGGCACCCCATCGCTCCTGACGCATGACCGGATGATCGACTTCCTTAAGGAGAAGATCCTTACGCTGGGTACGGCAGCCTGTCCCCCCTACCATCTGGCGATCGTCATCGGCGGCACCTCCGCCGAAATGAACCTGAAGACCGTCAAGCTCGCCTCGACGCGCTACCTCGACGATTTGCCGACCGAAGGTTCCGAGAGCGGCCACGCGTTCCGCGACCTCAAGATGGAGAAGGAAATCCACAAGCTGACGCAGCAGATGGGCGTCGGCGCGCAGTTCGGCGGCAAGTATTTCTGCCACGACGTCCGCGTCATCCGCCTGCCCCGCCACGGCGCATCCCTTCCGATCGGCCTCGGCGTTTCCTGCTCCGCCGACCGCCAGGCGAAGGGCAAGATCACCCGCGACGGCATCTTCGTCGAGCAGCTGGAGACCGATCCCTCCAAATACATGCCTGAGATCGACGAGTCGAAGCTGTCGGACTCGATGGTCCGGATCGATCTCAACCAGCCGATGAGCGCAATCCTGGCCGAACTCAGCAAGCACCCGGTCAAGACCCGCCTGTCGCTGACGGGCACGATCATCGTCGCGCGCGACCTTGCCCACGCCAAGATCCGCGAGCGACTGGAAAAAGGCGAAGGCATGCCGGATTACATGAAGAACCATCCGGTTTACTACGCCGGCCCGGCCAAGACCCCGGCAGGCTACGCCTCAGGCTCTTTCGGCCCGACGACCGCCGGTCGCATGGATTCATATGTCGACCAATTCCAATCCTTCGGCGGCTCCATGGTGATGCTTGCCAAGGGCAACCGCTCTCGCGCCGTGCGCGAAGCCTGTAAGACACATGGCGGCTTCTACCTCGGCTCGATCGGCGGACCGGCTGCCCGCCTCGCGCAGGACTGCATCAAGAAGGTCGAGGTGCTGGAGTATCAGGAACTGGGCATGGAAGCCGTGTGGAAGATAGAGGTCGAAGACTTCCCGGCCTTCATCGTCACCGACGACAAGGGCAACGACTTCTTCCAGGAATTCAACCTCGGCTGATCGACGTCAATGGATTGCCGCGGTCGCCCGATGGTCGACCGTGGCGGTATCGACGCGATTTGCGAGATCAGCAACATTGAGGACCTCCTCCGCCTTCACGCTGGCGAGAATGTCGCTGCGAAATACACCGTCGAAGAAACCATCCTGCTGGATCAGCGCGACGGAGCCTGCAATGACTGCAGCAACAAGGACGATCGGCGAAGTGTGACGAGAGCTTTCCAAGATCTCTGCCTTCCGTTGGAGCCACACGGCTCTTTCGGGGGGAATGTGCGCCTTCTCGCCGATCCGCAACAGCGCGACCGATCGACACCGACTGTCAACAAATATGAAACAATGCAAAAGCAACTGAAACGACTGGTTGGATTTTTTATTTTGCGCCACTCGCCCATAAGGCGAAATTACCGCAACCCTTCTGCAGCTTCTCAGATAAAAATCAATACGATAAGCAAATAACGCAGAATAATGGATAAATTTCACATGTAATCATTGGTATATCCTCTCTTAATCATTTCCCAATATTTCTTAGCTATCAAATTAAAGACTGCATTTGACATTCAATTGAGGAGTAGTCGCATGACGACGGCCGCAGCGCCAACGAGGGCGCAGGTTCCCGACGTGGCAGGTCAGATCACGTTCGCCATGCGCTCCATGGGCGTCGCACCGATCCCTCGGAACTACGAACTCTTTTACGAAGCCTATATCGGCTCCAACCCGGCGCTGACACGAGATCTTGCTGCGCTCGGCAGTCAGGCGACGCAGGAGGAACTGGACGCGCTCGGGGCGCAGTATTTTACGCACAGCCCTGCCCGTGTGTTCGACGACGCGCACGGTCGCATTGCCGCCGAGCTCGAGACGCTGCTGCGCGTGCTGCGCCAGGAGCAAATCTCGCTGGAGAGCTACAACAAGCTGCTTGGCGAAACCTACAAGCGGATCAGCTCGAAGAACCATACCAGCGTGGAGCTTATCGAAAACGCCCTCAGCCTGCTCACGCAGGCAACCGGCGACACCATGGCGCACGGCGAACGCACGGTCGAGAACGTCGTCCAGCGATCGCAGGAAATGGATCAGGTCCGCAAGGAGCTTGACGAATACAAGCGTATCGCCAACACGGACTCATTGACACGCCTGTCGAACCGCCGTGCATTCGACGATCGCCTCGCCGCCGTCTACAACAATCCGGCCATGCGGCCCGTCACTGCGCTGGTGCTCGCCGACATCGACAATTTCAAGAAGATCAACGACACCTACGGTCATCCGGTCGGCGACAAGATTCTCGCCACGGTCGCCTCGGTCATCCGCGCCAACGTCCGCCGCGACGTTTTCGTCGCCCGCACCGGCGGCGAGGAGTTCGCCCTCATCATAGAAGGCAACACGGCCGACGAAGTCATGGGGATGGCCGAGCGCATTCGTCGCACGCTGGAAACGACGCCCTTCACCAACTCGCGCACCAGAATAAACTACGGGCCGGTCACGGTATCGGTCGGCGTCTGTATGGCGTCCTACGCGGAAGACGCCGGCGAGCTTTACCACAGGGCCGACGTTGCCCTTTACGGCGCAAAGAATTCCGGCCGCAACTGCAGCGTCCTCTTCGAAGACGGTATGCAGAAGGACTTCACGAAGAGCTGGCTGATCTACAAGGGATAGACCCTGGCAAGCAGCGTCTTCGCCTGCCTGTCGATGAGCTTGATTGCCGCAATCGCCCGTCGCCATCGCAATGGACCGCGATTTGCGCGGCCCTCCTTCCTAAGAGGTGGGCCTGCCAATCCTACGCGGAAGCCTACCACATCGTCCTGGCGGCACGCTCCGGCCATTCGCGGTCATAGGTTTCGTAGTCGAAATCCCCTGTCGCCGCCTTCAGCATCAAACCGGGCGTTGGCAGGCTCTTCGGATCGATGAAGGTTGCCGGATTCCACAGCTCCGAACGGATCAGCGCACGAGCGCATTGGAAATAGACCTCGTCGATCGTAATGACGATCACCGTACGCGGATGCTTTCCGTCCATCACGAAGCTGGACAGGACTGCCTCGTCGTTCGTCACGACACCACGCCCGTTAATACGCATGGTGGTGTTCGAACCGGGAATGAGGAACATCAGCGCCAGGCGTGGATCCCGCACGATGTTGGAGAGCGAATCCACCCGGTTATTGCCGCGCCAGTCAGGCAGATGCAGCGTCCGGTCGTCGACGATGCGCACGACGCCGCCGATATCACCGCGCGGCGAACAGTCGAGGCCTTCGGGTCCCACGGTCGCGAGTGCCACGAAGGGCGACGCCTCGATCATCTCGCGATAGAGCGGCGTCAGATAGTCCGTCACCTTGGCTACGGATGCCTGCGTCAGCCCGCCAGCGTAGATCGCTGCGAGTTCCTCTACCGTTTCAATGATTTTCATGACTGTCCTGCCGCTTTTTATCGTGGCGGCCTTTAGCTGCCTAACGTGACGTTACAATGACACGCGCCGCACAGGAAGATCGAAAAGCGGAATGATCTCAGCATCCTTTCCGGAATCGTCCTCCGCGAGAAAACCCCTAATCGCATCGAGAACCGACCGCGCCGCCACGATGCGACGGTGCCCGAAGCCATTTGCCCAGTGGAGCCGCACGGCATTGCTTGCGGCCGCGTAACGCCGAGCGTGATTGGCACTCACTTCCTTGTCGTCCTCCGCGTGCACGATCATCACTGGCCGCTGGATCGCGCCGGCCGCCCCGCTCGCATCGAACGCCTCTAGTCGCCGACCGGTGACACGGTGCACCTCGTTCTCCAGCGCCTGCTGTGCCGGGCGCCTAAGCCCGATCAGCCTGCCGAAATCCTTGAAGAGCCAATGCATTTCGCTTGGCGAGCCGATCAGCACCAGCTTTTCCGGAAGCACGGCAGACTCGCCAGGCAACATGCCTGCCGCGGCCACCATCAGCGCGGCGCCGCCAAAGGAGTGGCCGATCGCGGCATCGAACGCACCGAATCGACGCTCGGCCGCGGCGATCGCCTTCACCGCCATGCCGATGTGGAGCATCCTCCCCGCCGCGCGGCCATGACCGGGAAAGTCGACCGCGATCACTTCCGCGCCGGTTGCCGCCAAAGTCGTCGCGATGTCGGCCATGTAGGCACCGCTCGATCCCCAGCCATGGGTCACAAGATAGCGCGGGCGCCGTCCCAAGGCGCCACCGTTCAGCCGATAGGCATGCGCCCGTCCGCCGCCGGCCAGACGAAGCGTGAACCGCTCCGCTCCGGCAAGCTTTGCCGCGCCGGCCGCATGTGCTGCTTTCGCCTTCTCGCCCTTCGGCCTTGTCGAGGGTGTTACGCAGAACAGGCGGAACGCCGCCTTCCCGGCGAGGCGCGGCGAAACCGACTGCAGCAGGGAAAAACCGAGGCGGGTGACCTTCAGCGCAAAGTTTGTCATAGTGGGAATCCAATAATGTTCAACACTGAACAATAAAGTACAACGATGAACAAAAATCAATCCCTGCCCTGGGATCATCCGCGTTTTCGCAGCTGGATCGCTGTTGCCCGCGCCTGCCAACTCATGCAGCAGTCGCTCGGTCGCTCGCTATCCGAACTCGATATCAAGACCCCGCACCTCGATATTCTGATCAATCTCTATCGCTTCGAGGGCATCTCGCAGCAGGAACTCGCCCGCAAGCTGCTGGTCGGTCGCTCGAACATGAGCATGCTCTTGCCGCAGATGGAGAAGCGCGGGCTGATCGAACGGCGCGGCGATGAGAAGGACAAGCGCGTACTGCGCCTCTTCCTGACGCCGGAAGGCCGGAATGTCACGGAGAAGGCCATGGTCATCCAGACCGACCTCATCGAGCGGGTGCTTTCGCCCGAGCCGATCGAGCAATGCATGGCGATGGCCGGATCAATGGAACGGATCATCCGGGTCCTGCAGCAAGACCTTGTCGACGAAGACTGATCTCAGTGAACGGTGTGGCCGACCGTTTGCCCCGCAAGGGATTTGTATTCCCACGCGGCCACGATGATCAGCACCAGCATCGCGAGGATACCGGCAAGGTAGACCTCGATGAACGGCGCAATGAAGGCGAGCAGAATCAAGAGCACAAGGCCGGCCAGATGCGACAGCGGCATACGTCCGCTGGTCGCCCCTTTGAACCAGAGATTGCCGGCAAGAAACAGTCCGGAGCCACCGAGTACGGAGGCCATCACGCCTAGATTGCCAGTCTCATGCGGATGCGAGAACATGAACTCGACGGCGACGGCGTGAACGATGATGCCCGCCAGGATCGGGATATGGGCATAGGTGAACGCCAGCCGTGCCAGGCTTCCCGGCGTTTCGTCGTGTTCGATCCGATGCGCCGCCCGCTCGTGGCCGAAGCGGAAATAGAGCCACCACATCGCCACCGTCCCCGCGAATCCAGTCCCGAAGACGACCGCCGTCAATGGCGAAAACGGCATTTCCGAGAAAGTCCGCCCCGACACCAGCACCGCCTCGCCAAGGCAGATGATGACGAAAAGCGCGCAACGCTCGGCCATATGCGCGCCCGACACGTCCCAGTCCGCGGCGGTCGATTTGCCAAGTCCCGGGACGGTAAAGCCGCTCGCCGGAGCGGCATATTCGATAGCAAGGGCGATGAGCCATGCGATCAGTCGCGCCTCGTGTTCCAGAAGGCCGCCGGCGATCCAGAAGACGCCGGAAAATATTAGCCAGCTACTGATGCGCACGAAATTTCGATACTTCAAGGCGTCCGACTTGACCGCATAGCACGCAAACAGCGATCGACCGACCTGCATGAGCACGTAGGACCCGGCAAAGAGCAGCCCCTTGTCGCCAAAAGCCTCGGGGATAGACGCGGAAAGAACCAGGCCAAGCAGCATCAAGACGACGAGCATGCCGCGAACCGCCATCCTGTCGGGGTCGAGCCAGTTTGTAACCCAGGTCGTGAATATCCACACCCACCAGACGGCAAAGGTCATCAGGCCGGCTTCAAGAGCGCCGAGCGGCGTATAATGCGCCGCGAGGGCATGCGAGAGCTGCGAGATCGAGAAGACGAAGACGAGATCGAAAAACAGTTCGAGGAAGCTGACCCTGCTTTCACTCGGACTGCCTTTGGCGCGCAGCCAGTTTCGCTTGCTCGTTCCCGCCATGCATTTCCCCCTTGCGGCAATTGTCGCTTAACGCGGCTTCTCTGAGGTGTCGCGGCTCATGCCCTTTTCGCGCAGCTCTTCTTCATAGGCCGAGAACAGCTCCTCGCCGCGCTCGCCGAGCTCGCGCAGATAGGTCCAGGTATAGATGCCGGTATCATGCATGTCGTCAAAGCCGATGCGCACCGCATAATTGCCGGTCGGCGTCATGGAAATGATCGCGACATTGCGCTTGCCGGGAACGGTGACTTTCTGCCCGGGCCCGTGCCCCTGCACCTCCGCCGATGGCGAAAGCACCCGCAGCATCTCGGCGGAAAGATCGAAACTCTGCTCGTCGTTGAACGTCACGACGAGGTGCTGCCGGTCTTTTGAAACTCTGAGTTCAGTCGGCCAGATATCGGTCATGATCCCATTCCCCTTCAAAATCACGAGTAGGCAATGAGGCTTGCCGAGGCAAGCTCAATTTACCGTGCGTAAGGGGCGTTTCCCTTGACGCGGCAATGGCATATACGCACATTAGTAGCATTGCGGAGGTATTCGTGAACAGCAACGTCGGAACGACAGGCAACGCATCGCCACTGGTTGCAGAGACGAAACCGATGATCGACCCGTTCAAACGGGCCGTGACCTATCTGCGTGTCTCCGTCACCGACCGCTGCGACTTCCGCTGCACCTACTGCATGGCCGAGCACATGACCTTCCTGCCGAAACAGGAGCTGTTGACGCTCGAGGAATTGCACCGGCTCTGTTCCGCCTTTATCGCCAAGGGCGTGCGCAAGCTGAGACTCACCGGCGGCGAGCCGTTGGTGCGCAAGAACATCATGTATCTCGTGCGGGAACTCGGCAAACAGATCGGCTCCGGCCTCGACGAGCTGACCCTGACCACCAACGGCTCGCAGCTTTCCCGCTTTGCCGGCGAGCTCTATGATAGCGGCGTGCGTCGCATCAACGTCTCGCTCGACACGCTTGATCCCGACAAGTTCCGCCAGATCACCCGCTGGGGCGATTTCCACAAGGTGATGGAAGGCATCGAGGCGGCCCAGAAGGCCGGCCTCAAGGTCAAACTGAATGCGGTAGCACTGAAGGACTTCAACGACACCGAAATGCCGGAGATGATCCGCTTCGCGCACGGCCGCGGCATGGATCTCACCGTCATCGAAACCATGCCGATGGGCGAGATCGAGGAAGACCGGACGGACCGCTACCTGCCGCTGTCGAAGCTCAGGGCCGATCTCGAAGAACGATTCACCTTCTCCGACATCGGCTACCGCACCGGCGGTCCGGCACGCTATGTCCAGGTGAAGGAAACCGGCGGCCGGCTCGGCTTCATCACTCCGATGACGCATAATTTCTGCGAGAGCTGCAACCGCGTCCGACTGACCTGCACCGGCACGCTTTACATGTGCCTTGGCCAGAACGACGCCGCGGATCTACGCGCCGCCTTGCGCGCCACCGAGGACGACGGATTGCTCTATGCGGCGATCGACGAGGCCATTTCGCGCAAGCCCAAGGGCCACGACTTCATTATCGACCGCACCCACAATCGCCCTGCCGTTGCCCGCCACATGAGTGTCACGGGTGGGTGACACCCGCGGAGCTAGGGCAGCTTACGTCCGGTTGATCGAAACCCCGCCATCCGCCAGCATTGACGTCCCGGTTACAAAGCTCGCCATATCCGATCCCAGGAACAGTGCGGCCTTGGCGATCTCCTCCGGCCGTGCCAGCCGTTTCAGCGCGTGCAGGCCATGGATGAAGGCGACGAGCTGCATGTCGGGATTCTCGAAATTCGCCGGGTTCAGCGCGGTGTCTGTGCCCCCGGGCAACAGCGCGTTGACGCGGATGTTTTTCGGACCGAGCTCGGCGGCAAGAACCTGCACCAGGCCGGTCAGTCCCGCCTTGCTTGCCGCATAGGCACCCATCCCAGGCATTCCTGCCGTGTGACCGACGAAGGTCGAGGTGAAGACGATCGACCCGCGGCCGCGGGCGATCATTGCTGGCACCTGATATTTCGCTGCCAGAAATGCGCTGGTGAGATTGACCGCCAGCATTTCGTTCCAGCCATCCAGCGACAGGTCAGCCACCGGCGCCGATTCGCCGGCGCTGCCGGCGTTGTTGAAGGCAACATCCAGACCGCCGAAGCGTTCGACCGCCACTTCGACCAGCCGCCAGTTCAAAGCCTCGTCGCGCACGTCGCCGGCAACCGCAACCGCCTCGCCGCCCGCATCTCCGATCTCTTCGACCAGCATGCCAAGCTGAGCCTCGCGTCGCGCCGCGACGACCAGCCGCGCGCCTTCGGCTGCAAAGAGCTTGGCGGCCGCCCGGCCGATGCCGGAGCTCGCGCCGGTTATGATCGCAACCTTGCCATCCAGATATCTCATTTCGGAACCTCCGCTTGTTCTTCGCGGTATCCCAATCCCAGACATCCTGGCGCTCAGCCACCCGTTTCCTGCCCGTGTCGGCGCGCGCCCTATTGTGCACTGCGCAATCGAATTATTTCGGGTGTGTCTTTCGTTCGATACCCATGGCGCCTGGCACGCTCTAAGAACACGTGTACGAGAATCGGAATATCGACATGCCGCGGTCCCGCAACACCCAGGGCGCCATCTACATGAGTTCGGCCATGGCCGGATTTTCCTGCAGCGACGCACTTTCCAAATCAGTTATCGCTTACATGAATGCCGGCCAGATCATGTGTCTGCGCGGCCTCTTCACCAGCATCTTCGTCTACTTCATCGCGCGCCACATGGGTGCCTTGCGATCGTGGCGCATCATCCTCAAGCCCATGATCATCATCCGCGTCATTTGCGAGATATTGGCAGCGGTGACTTACATTACGGCGCTCGGAATGATGCCGATCGCGAACGCATCGGCCATCCTGCAGTCGCTGCCGCTGGTCGTGACCTTCGGTGCGGCGCTATTCTTCCGCGAACCCGTCGGCTGGCGTCGCTGGTCGGCCATTCTCGTCGGCCTGATTGGCGTGCTGATCATCATTCGGCCGGGACCGGACGGTTTCACGGCCGCAGCTCTCCTCTGCGTTGGCAGCGTCCTCACGACGGCCGGCCGCGACCTCGCCACGCGCGGCATCGCCCCCGAGATCCCGTCACTGATGATCACAGTGGTGACGGCCGTCTCGGTAACGGTCGTCGGTGCATTGCTGACGCCGCTGCTGGGAGGATGGGAGCCGGTTAGCGTGACTTCGCTTTCGCACCTGCTGCTCGCCGCCATTCTCGTCCTGGTCGGCTATCAGTCGGTCATCATGGCGATGCGCACCGGTGAAATCTCCTTCGTCGCACCGTTCCGCTACACCAGCCTGATCTTCTCGACATTGCTGGGCTTCGTCTTCTTTGCGGAGTTTCCCGATGTCTGGACGCTCGGCGGTGCGGCTATCGTCATAGCGTCCGGCCTCTACACGTTCTATCGTGAGGCCAAGCGCCATGTACCGCCGGTCGCCCAGGAGTCCGAGCCGAGAACCCCCGTCTGAGGCAACCATGAACGATTTTGTGCTGGATAGATCCAATATTCCGGGTGTGGTCCTGGCGGGAGGACGCTCTTCGCGCATGGGCCGCGACAAAGCCTCCGTGCGGCTCGATGGCCGCACGCTGCTGGAGCGCGTCATCGAACAGCTCGAGCCGCAGGTGAGCACCCTTGCCGTCAACGCCGACGCAACCCCGGAAAATTGCCGGCATCTGTTCATTCCTGATATAGTTCCCGGCAAAGCGGGACCGATGGCCGGCATCCATGCAGCGATGACCTACGGTGCATCGCTTGGGGGTGTCACACACGTGGTCACGGTTTCTGTCGACAGTCCATTCTTTCCGAGCGACCTCGTCGATTGGTTCGCTGGCGTCATCGATTCACCTGGCAAGATTGCCATCGCCGCCTCCGAGGGCCGCAGCCATCCGGTGTTCGGCCTGTGGCCCGTCAGCCTTGCCGATGACCTGGAATCCTGGATCGCAACCGAGGAAAAACGCCGTGCGCGCGACTTCCTTCTACGGCATGACGTTACGGAAGTTGCCTTCCCGCTGCGCCCGACGCGGGCGAGCCTCCTCGATCCGTTTTTCAACGTCAACACGCCGGACGATCTCGCCGAGGCGGAGCGCTGGCTCAAGGTCATGGCATGATGGAGAAACCGAAGGTCTTTGGCATCGCCGGCTGGAAGAACTCGGGCAAGACCGGTTTGGCGGTCCGCCTCGTCGAGGAATTCACCCGCCGCGGCTACCGCATTTCCACCATCAAGCATGCCCATCATGACTTTGACATCGACAAGGTCGGTGCCGATAGCTACCGCCACCGACAGGCCGGCGCTCACGAAGTGACCATCGTCTCCGGAACGCGTTATGCCATCATGCACGAATTGCGCGGCGCCCCAGAGCCGACATTCGACGAAATTCTTGCCCGCATCGCGCCCTGCGACCTTGTCTTGATCGAGGGCTACAAGCGCGAACCGATCCCGAAGATCGAGGCGCGGCGGCTCGAATCCGCCAACCAGGAACCCCTCGCCCCGACGGATCCCCACATCGTTGCCATCGCGGCCGATCACCCGATCGCCGAAGGCTTTCTGCCGGTATTCAACCTCGATGACACCCAGGCAATCGCAGACTTCATTTCCGGAATAGTGGAGCTGCCTGCAAAGTAGGAAACGTTACGACCTAGAAGCTGGTGCGCTCGCGCCAGAACCGCAGAGCGCGCAAACGAAAGCCGCCGGTCTCCCGACGGCTTCCGATCAGTTTCGATTATCGGCTCGCGGAGGCGACCGGGCGTACCAGCGCCGTCACGCGACGGATGGTGACGCGGCGGTTCTCCTGGTTCGGCCCCTGCGTGTTGACCTTGAGGTAACGTTCGCCGTAGCCCTGCGTCGCCAGGTTTTCGGGCGGGATGCCGTAAACGTCGGTCATCACATTCGCCACCGATTCCGCGCGCTGGTCCGAGAGGACGAGGTTGCTCTGGTCGGAGCCGACCGCGTCCGTATGGCCTTCGATCAGAAAGGTTTCCGACGGATCCTTCCGCAACACCTCGTTGATCGCATCGGCGACCTTGCGCAGGCTGCGCGCCTGGCTCATCGGGATCTCGGCACTCCCCGTCGCAAAGGTGATCGTATCGAGATCGATACGGCGAACCTTGTCGCGGATACGCGCCGAATACTTCACCTCATCCAGCGAATAGACACGCTCCACGGGCTCCACCGGCGGCTCGCGCAGGAAGTCGTAGTAGTCGCGATCGTCGTCGCTGCTCGTGTCCATGATGTAGTCATCGAGCGGAATACGCAGGCGCATCGGCGGCAGGTCGCGGCCCGGATCTTCGAAGTAGCCGCGGTCCGGATCTTCGTAGAGACCAGGCGAATAGTAGAGCACGGACTCGCGCCCGCCATTGTCGATGCGCGACCGCTGGATGATGTCACCATAGCGGTTGCGGATCGTCACGATCTGATAGCCGTCACGGTCGATCGTCTCACGGTAACGGTCCCGCGGCAGCTGCTCGTAGGTCGGCCGCTCGCCGTCACGCAGGAAGCGCCGGTCGTCATCGCCGCGAACGATCGTCTGGTTGTTGATCTGGATGATCACACGATTGTCGTCACCACGCTCGCCGAAGCGCGCGCCTTCCGGCCGCTCGAACTGCGGACGCCTGTCGAGACGCCGACCCTGTTCGCTGGTCACGGCTTCGATCTTGATCGGAGCAGCCTTGGCGCCCTCGGTTATGATCTGGGCCTCGGCGTCGGTTTTTGGAACCCGGAAATTCTGCTCCTGGCCGCGTTGCCTGTCGCGGTCACGACGGGACTGGATGCCCCCCGAGCGGTCGGCGTCCTTGTCGCTGTCGAGAACGGCGGCACCGTTTTCAACCGGCAGAACGACGGTTTCCGTGCTCTTGCTCGGGTCCGCCGCAATCTCCTTGCGGCGCTCGAGTTCCTTGGGCGTGATTTTCTCCGGAGCCGGGATAACCTGCTCGGCTTGGCCCACTGCCGGCTGATCGGTCGGCTGCGCCGGAACCTGTTCACCCTGCTGCTGAGCCGGTGCTTGCTCGCCCTGCTGAGGTGCTGGAACCTGTTCGCCCTGCTTCAGGATCGGCTGCGTGCCGCCAGGCTGGGCCTCCGTCGCCGGCTCCTGCGCGGGAACGGGCGGCTTCTCGGCCGTCGGCGCCTCTACTGGAGCAGGCGCCTGTTCCGCGGCTGGCGCCTGCGCTTCAGCGGCAGGCTTCTTGCGCGGCTTCACCGGCTGCTCAGAGCTTTCGGTCGCCTGCTGCTTGCCTGCCTTCCTCGTGGGCTGCGGCGCTTCGCCCTGCGGCTGAGCCTGCTCCTGCTGCGGGGCGACCTGCTCGGTCTGCGGCTGCGGCGCGGCCTCCTGCTGAGGTTGCTGCTTGTCGCGCTTGTTGCGACGCGGCTTTTCCTGGCTTTCGACAGGCTGCTGTTCCTGGGCCGCCGGGGCTATCTGCTCCTGCGGAGCCGCGGGCTCAACCTGCTCAGCGGCCGGCTGCCGCTTCTTGCGCGGCTTTTCGACAGGGGCTGCTTCCTGCAACTGCTGTTCCTGGGCCGGCGCTATCTGCTCCTGCGGAGCCGCAGGCTCTGCCTGCTCGGCGGCCGGCTGCCGCTTCTTGCGCGGCTTTTCGGCGGGGGCTGCCTCCTGCAACTGCTGCAGCTGCTGTTCGACGACAGGCTCCTGCTGTGGCGCGGGCTGTGCCTCTGCTGCCGGCTCACGCTGCTTGCGTGGCTTTTCGGCAGGCGCATCCTGCGATTGCTGTGGCTGCTCCTGCTGGGCGGCCGGCGCCTGTTCTTCACCGCCGCCGCCGTGCTGCTTGTGGTGCTTCTTCAGAATCTCTTCATCGGAGGGCGCATCCTGCGCAACCTCGAAGCTGCCCGCGACCGCTTGCGGTGCTGTCTGAACCTGTTCAACGCTGGCAACTGCGGCAAAGGATTGCACTGGAGGCATCACAAGCGACAGCGACAACAGCGGAAAGGCGGCACTTGCAAACAATCTGGATTTCATTCCCATAAAGGGGCTCCTCGTTGACTTCATTTTCTTGGGACGCGGTCGTGGCCACGTCCGATTTTGGGGCACCCATCCGCGGCGAAAACCGCGCGGGGACTGCATTTGTTCCACGAGTCTTAGGAACTGCAGCATTAACCCGGTATGAATGTGGCAGTGCGGCATTGTTCATCTTCGACATAGTTGATCGTTCGCCACACCCCTGCGATTCCAGTTGCAATTCCGCCGAAAAAGGTTTGAGTATCGCGCCAAGGCCGTGCCTTGCACCGCCCTGCTCAGCCGCCGTCGAAAAGAAGAACACGAGCGGCAGCACCAACAGAGAGGACTAACATGCGTATCTCCACCCGTATTCTTGCCGCCGCTTCCGTCGCCGCGATGTCTCTTTTCGCAGGCGCCGCCATGGCTGATGGCGAGAAGTATGTCATCGGAACAGACTCGACCTACCCGCCCTTCGAATACGTTGACGCCAGCGGCCAGTTCCTCGGCTTCGACATGGACATCGCCCGCGCGCTCTGCGCCGAGATGAAGGCCGACTGCACCATCGTCAGCAGCGACTGGGACGGCATCATTCCCGCCCTGCAGGCCAAGAAGTTCGACATGATCATCTCGTCCATGTCGATCACGCCGGAGCGTTCGAAACTCGTAGACTTCACCAACAAGTACTACAACACCCCGCCGGCAATCGCCGTACCGAAGGATTCGACCGTCACCGACGTGGCCGGCCTGAAGGGCAAGACGATCGGCGCGCAGACCTCCACCACTCACTCGAACTACGCTGAAAAGCACCTGCCGGATACCGAGCTGAAGCTCTACCCGACGGCAGACGAGTACAAGCTCGACATCACGAATGGGCGCGTCGACGCCGTCATCGACGACATCGTCGTGCTGTCGCAGTGGGTCAAGTCGGATGCCGGCGCATGCTGCAAGATCCTGACGCCACTGCCGGTCGACAAGGAAATCAACGGCGTTGGTGCAGGCATTGCCGTCCGCAAGGGCGACGACGCGCTGCGCGAAAAGCTGAACACCGCGATCGCCGCGATCCGCACCAGCGGTGAATACAAGAAGATCCAGGACAAGTACTTCGACTTCAACGTTTACGGCGAATAAGAAAAGCTGTAGGTCGCTGATAAAGCTGATGGCGGAAGGCTTGCTCTTCCGCCATTTTTGTTTGACAACGATAGAAAGATCAAAGCGGTAGAAACCGCGAGGGGAAAACTGGCATGGGCGGATTATTTTCCGCGCTAGGTCCATTCTGGGCCTGGATTGGGCATATCTTCGATCCGCTTTGCGGACCCGCAGGACTCTTCACGTGGTTCGGTTCCTCGACGATCCTGGCCTGTGGCGACACCGGTTGGGGCGATGAGATCGCCGCCGGCCTCAAGGTCACAGTTGCGGTCGCTCTGGTTACCCTTCCAATCGGACTTGTCATCGGCTTCCTCGTCGCACTCGGCCAGCAATCGGAAGAGAAATCGGTCCGCCTTGCGGCCGGCATCTACACCACGATCTTCCGTGGCCTGCCGGAACTGCTGACGCTGTTCATCATCTATTACGGCATGCAGATCCTGATCCAGTCCGTCCTCGCCTCCATGGGCTATGACGGCCGGATCGAAATCAACGCTTTCTTGGCGGGCGTGATCGCGCTGTCGATTGTATTTTCCGCCTATTGCTCGGAGGTGCTGCTCTCGGCTTTCCGCGCCATCCCGAAAGGCCAGTACGAAGCCGGGGACGCACTGGGCTTTCATCGTGGGCGCACGTTGCGCCTGATCGTGTTGCCGCAACTAGTGCGCATCGCCCTTCCCGGCCTGGTGAACCTCTGGATGATCCTGCTCAAGGATACGTCCTACGTCTCGATCATTGGCCTTGCCGATATCCTGCGGCAGACCGGCGTCGCCGTTAAGGTCACTAAACAGGCATTCCTGTTCTATACCGTCGCCTGCGCTCTCTATCTCGGCCTCGCCATCATTTCCTCCTTCGGCCTTCGCTACATAGAACGGTGGGCCAAGCGTTCGGAGATCAGCCGATGAGCCACGCCCAGACGCTCATTCCGGCGCAGCCGGCTCCGAAGCAAGCGCACAGGCCAGTCACCGCTGCGCGCATTACCGGATACGTTGTCGTCGCTCTCTGGATCGTCCTGGCTGCCGCACTGCTCACGATGGTCGTGACCGGTTGGGATCCGGAGAAGTTCACCCGCTACGGTCCCCGCTACCTGCATGGTCTGTATACGACGATTGCCTTGGTGGTGATCTCGGTATTCTTCGGCGCCATCTTGTCGCTGCCGTTGGCCTTTGCCCGCATGTCCAAGAACAGGTTCATCAACGGCATCGCCTACTGCTACGTCTATGTGTTCCGCGGCACGCCGCTGCTGGCACAACTCTTCCTCATTTACTACGGCCTGGGCAGTTTCCGTCCGCAGCTGGAAACCGTCGGCCTCTGGTGGTTCTTCCGCGATGCCTGGTATTGCGGTCTGTTTGCGATGACCATCAACACGGCCGCCTACCAGGCTGAAATCCTGCGTGGCGCCATCCAGAGCGTTCCGCGCGGCCAGCACGAAGCCGCCGCCTCGCTTGGCATCCACAAGGTCATCGCCTTCCGCAAGATCCTCTTGCCGCAGGCGCTGATTGTCGCCTTGCGGCCCTACGGCAACGAGATCATCCTGCTGATCAAGGGCTCTGCGGTCGTCGCCATCATCACCGTTCTCGACCTGATGGGTGAAACGCGCTACGCCTTCTCGCGCACCTTCGATTACCAGACCTACCTTTGGGCAGCGATTTTCTACCTCACCATGGTCGAAGCCCTGCGCCATCTCTGGGCATGGATCGAGCGCCGCCTCACCCGCCACCTGAAGCGCTGAACAACTTGGCAGCACTCGCCGATGAGAGCTGCCAAAGATTTGAAATTGCAAAAGAAATTCCTGAGGCACTAGCAATTCGTCAAGCTTCGGTTAAGCATGTAGTGGTTCCATTTCATTGATCGCTAATGAGCGATCAATGAAACCAGAAGCGAGACGACGATGCACAAGGACATGGAAAGGCAGCTTCAGGGCTACGGCCTCACGACGGCCCAAATCATCTACCGGATGCCGGATCATCAAACGATCCTACAGACATACATCTGGCAGGACTACGACCTTGCACCGGATTTTCCGGAAATGCGCAGCTTCCTGAAGTTCTGGCAGGAAAGGCTCGACGGACCGCTGCATTCGGTCCGCTACATGCACCGGAAGCTCATCTCGGCCACCGAATGGCGGGCGCTGAGAGGCGAGTTCATCATCAACTGATCGCGCTGCGAACGCCGATCAGACATGAGCCTCCCCTTTGACGAACTCGTCTTCGTCCATCTCCCGATGCAGTGTGCCATAGAGGATACCGGCATAGCCCAAGGCAACCAGGCAGAGCACGGCCCAGCCCGGGATTGGCCCAAGTGCCGCGTTCTCGACTACGTAAGTCCATGAATGCGTCTGCGTCAGCGGATTGCCCTCTGTCTGGAGCTTCGGCGTGGTGATCTTCAGACACCATGCGAGCAACAGGATAAAATACATCCAGCAATAGTTGCGGCGCAGTCGCCGCTTGACCGCCCCGGGGTAGCTCAAGAGAAATTGCGGCTTGCGCAAGCTCCTGGCGATCGCGCCGGCCCAATCGGGCCTGGATTCGCCGTTCGGCGCAAGAATTTGTGCGAAATAGCCCCGCTCCAGCTTCCGCACTCGGGCGCGGTAGATATCGAAGAAGCGGTATCGGCGCGCTTCGATGAGCAACAACAGGGTGATCAGCATCATCCCGAAAAGCAGCACGCCATGGTGCGAGGTCGGCGTCGATAGTGAAACGGAAAGCAGTGCCGCCGAGACCGTGATCGCCCAATTTGATGTTCGGTCGATGCGATCGCGCCAGCTTATCATCCGGCCGAGCTCTCCCCGATAATAGTGGCTGAGCGTATTCGTGATCTCGCTTGGCGTTGCCGGGAGCGCTGGTCGCGGGCTATCCAGCTCTATCTCGAAGTTTGCCTTACTGATTTCGGCCACCATGGTATTTCCTCCATTTTGTTCTTATCCATTAGAGGATCCTTATTCTGCGCCTCGAACGTCGCCATTGCAAAAGACAATCAGTCGCCGTAGACGCAGCTCTGGAATTAAAACGATGGTGAATTGCTATGGCCAAGAAGATCGACGAAGACGCACTCGCGGAAGCCTATAACCGGGCTCTTGCCCTCGAGAAGGCGGGAGATGTCGATGCTGCCGTAAAGGCCTATGAAGAGGTCCTGGCCATCGACCCCGAGGATCATGGCGGCGCCGCCGTCCGGATCGCCTCCATGGGACGCGGCGAGACGCCGCCCAAGGCGCCGGACGCCTATGTCGAGACCCTGTTCGATCAGCACGCCGAAGTCTTCGAGGACGTTCTCGTCGAACAGCTCGGCTACCACGTGCCGATGATGGTGCGCCAGCGCCTGCAGGAGCTGAACCTTGGCCCCTTCAAGCGCATGCTCGACCTCGGCTGCGGCACTGGCCTCACCGGCAGCGCGCTCAGCAACCTCTGCGAGGACATGACCGGCATCGACATTTCCGAAAACATGGTCGAGATCGCCCACGAGAAGGAGCTCTACGAGACGCTCTTCGTCGCTGAGGTCGAGGACTTTCTCGAAGACAATGACGAGGATCCGTTCGATCTCGTTACCGCGACTGACGTCCTACCCTATCTCGGCGCGCTCGAACCGCTGTTCTTCGGCGTCGCGGAAAACCTGAACCCCGGCGGTTTCTTCATCTTTTCATCCGAGGAACTGCCCGAAGCCTCCGCAAATGGCCAACCCTACATGGTCGGCCCGCATCAGCGCTTTTTGCATTCGGCAGCTTATATTCGCGAACGCCTCGCAGCGACGGGATTCGAGCTCGTCGAGATGCGAGAGATCAACGTTCGCATGCAGGAAGGCAATCCGAGCCCGGGCCACCTGGTGATTGCGCGGCTGTCTTAATACTTAGCCATCCACGCAACTTTCCTGTTGCCAGCGAAGCGGCGCCCTGATACTTAGCCATTCACGCAAGTTTTAAAACAACGTGAAAGGCCGGCCGCATGTCGCTCTTCCTCCACAGTCATCCGCTTGCATCTTTCTGCCACAAGGTCCTGATCGCCCTTTACGAGAACGACACGCCCTTCGAGCCCGTCCATGTCGATCTCGGAAACGAGGCATCGAGAGCCGCGTTCCTCAGCGTCTGGCCACTCGGAAAGATGCCGGTGCTGCGCGATGAGGCACGCAACCGCACTGTCCCTGAAACGACGATCATCATCGAGTATCTCGATCGCTACTATCCGGGTGCGACGACCCTCATCCCAGGCGATCTCGACAAAGCGCTCGAAGTCCGCCTGTGGGATCGCTTCTTTGACCTGCACGTGCAGGAACCGATGCAACAGATCGTTGCCGAACGTCTGCGCGGCGGCGGCGATCCGAGCCGCGTGGCCAGTGCCGAGGCGGCGCTGCGCAAGGCCTACGGCATGATCGAGCGGCAACTCGGCGAACACCCTTGGATCGCAGGGGATAGCTACACCATGGCCGATTGCGCCGCGGCGCCCGCCCTCTTCTATGCAGAGACCCTTGTTCCTTTCGCCGGCCAGCCAAGCCTGCGGGCTTACTATGACAGGCTTCTGGCGCGCCCGTCCTTTGCACGGGTCCTTGAAGAAGCGCGACCGTATTTCAGATTCTATCCCTACCGGGAACGGCTACCCGCACGCTTCCGGCCGGACGAAGCCTCTATATGATGGACGAACCCGCCGCACTCGATGAGATGTTCCACGCGCTTTCGGACCGCAGCCGGCGCGGGATGGTCGACCGTCTCGGCCGCGGGCCAGCTTCGGTGTCCGAGCTTGCGGAACCTCTGTCGATGGCGCTGCCGACCGTTATGAAACACCTCGCCGTGCTGGAGAGGAGCGGCCTTGTCCGTTCCGAAAAGAGCGGCCGCGTGCGGACCTATCGCCTGGAAGCAGGCGCATTGGGCCAGGTCGAACGCTGGCTTGCCGAACACAAGGCAAGTTGGAACGCCCGCTTTGACCGACTTGAACGATTTCTCTCGGACGACCAACCGGAGTGACGAACGACATGACAAGACATTCCGCCATGCACGAGACATTCGCAATCGAGCGAAAGATGCGGGCGCCGGTCTCACGGGTGTTTGCCGCCTGGGCCGATACGGAGGCCAAGCGGCAGTGGTTTGCATGCCACGACGAGTGGGTCCCCATCGAATACAGCCTAGAGTTCCGCGTCGGCGGCCAGGAGCGCAATCGCGTCGCTGACAGCGACGGCGTGCTGCATGCCTACGAGGCGCGCTATCTCGATATCGTGCCGCAGGCCCGCATCATCTATGCCTATGACATGAAGCTCGGCGAAACCCGCATTTCGGCATCGCTTGCGACGATCACCTTCGAAGCGACGCCATCAGGAACAACCATGCTCTTTACGGAACAGGTCGTCTTCCTCGATGACTATACCGACGGTGGCTCGCGACGGCAGGGAACGGAAATTCTGGTCGATCGCATCCAGGCGTTTGTCGAGCGCGACGGCAGCACAGCGCACTAAATCTTGAACCGGTTTCATGCTAGGTTGGCGCCTCGGCATCTCACGGCCGCAGGCGAGGCAGTATGACTGCAGATAAACGGCACACACAAACCGGATCCACGCTCAAGCGGCGGCCGAAATTCAATCCCAAGCGCGGCCCCAGGCCAAGCGTCCTGGCCCGGGCCAATCGCACGGTTGCCTGGGGAGCGTCCCTGGTTATCGCTGCCTTTCTCCTGATTGTCACAGTCAACGCGTTGGTGCACTAGCCGGAAGAGGCCGGGCTGTACCTAAGCCAGCACCACCGGTCGACGCAGTTATCCGGCGAGCATGGTCGGCAGGTGCGTCGTCGATGAAAGAGCGCCGCCGGACAGCAGACGGCGCCGGTTGCCACATCAGGAGCCGGACACCACTTTGAGGTTTCCGCCATGGCTGCCGCCACCGAAGACCTGATGCTTGCCGAAATCGCTCTGGAAGCCGTGCCGCTGCTCTTCGCGCGTGATCCCGAGTTCCGGGAACAGTAGCTCGGCAACGCGATAGGCCTCCTCGAGATGCGGATAACCGGATCCGATGACTGTATCGATACCGACGTCCTGATATTCCCGCAGGCGGGCGGCCACGGTCTTCGGCGACCCGACAAGTGCTGTCCCTGCCCCGGCGCGCACCAGGCCGACACCGGCCCAAAGGTTCGGCGACACTTCCAGCTTGTCGCGCCGGCCACCGTGCAGGGCCGCCATACGCTGCTGGCCGACGGAGTCGGATTCCTTGACGAAGCGCTCCTGTGCCTCGCGGATCGTCTCGTCGTCGAGTTTCGAGATCAGGCGATCGGCCGCTGCCCATGCTACCTCATCGGTTTCGCGGACGATGAAATGCAGGCGAATGCCGAAGCTGACCTCGCGCCCCTTGTTCGCCGCGGCAGCCCGCACCTTTTGAACCTTTTCGGCAACCTGAGCCGGTGGCTCGCCCCAGGTCAGGTACTTGTCGACGCGGCCGACCGAGAAGTCGATACCGGCATCCGACGAACCGCCGAAGTACAGGGGCGGCCGCGGGTTCTGCACCGATGGAAAGCCAAGCTTCGCATTCGTCGCCTTGATGTATTTCCCGTCGTAGCTCGCGACACCCTTTTCGAGCAGCTCTTCGAAGACCGTGAAGAACTCATCGGCATGGGCATAGCGCTCGTCGTGCGCCAAATGAATGCCGTCGCCGGCAAGCTCCGCCGGACTGCCGCCGACGACGATGTTGAGCAGCAGGCGCCCGTTCGAAATACGGTCCAACGTCGTCGTTAGACGCGCGTAGTATGCGGGTGATGCCGTACCCGGACGGATTGCCACCAGAAACTGCAGCTTCTCGGTCTTGGCGGCAAGCGCTGCCGCTGTCACGAAGGATTCTTCACAGGCAACGCCCGTCGGCAGCAGCACGCCGGAGTACCCAAGGCGATCAGCCGCCTGGGCAATCTGGGTGAGATAACCGATTTCCGGCGCGCGCGTCTGCTCGTTCGAACCGAGATAGGCACCATCCCCAGAGGTCGGGATGAACCAGAGGAAATTGATGGGATCGTGTTTGCCGGTCATGGAAATGATGCCTTCTAGTCGGAATTGAATTAGCTTTGCTTTGCGTGCAAGGCGCCCGTCGTCGGTGTTCAGGACGGTGCCATGCCGAAATGCCCCAGTGTTTGACGTCGTAAAATCATCGTCTTCCCTTTCCGGAAGTCAGCCGCTCTCGGCGCTCCAGTGTCTCGTTGCAATCTTGACAAAACCCATCAAATCGATCGACATTTGTAATTATTTTCTTTCGAGGCTCGCCGGATTATCCGAACCGGCAATTGCCGCTTTCGGAGAAAATTTTTCCGCCACGATGCAACCCGCACTTCGACGGCTTTCCGCGCGCCGTGCTTTCCGCTAATCCTCATGCCCGGCATTCAGGAGAGGATTGGAACATGGCAAAAGTCGCATTCATCGGTCTTGGCGTAATGGGGTTTCCCATGGCTGGCCATCTCAAGGTGAAGGGCGGCCATGACGTTACCGTCTATAACCGGACTGCATCGAAGGCGGCGGCCTGGGCGGAGAAGTTCGGCGGCAAATCGGCCCCAACACCCGCCGAAGCGGCCAAGGATGCGGATTTCGTCTTTACCTGCGTCGGCAACGACGATGATCTCCGTTCGGTGACAATAGGCGAGGACGGCGTTCTCAAGACGATGAAGCCGGGTTCAATCCTGATCGACAACACGACCGCGAGCGCGGAAGTTGCCCGCGAGCTCGATGCCGCCGCGAAAGACAAGGGCTGCGCCTTTATCGATGCCCCGGTATCGGGTGGACAGGCCGGCGCCGAGAACGGCGTCTTGACCGTCATGTGCGGTGGTGACGAGGCCATCTTTGACAAGGCAAAGCCGGTGATCGATGCCTACGCCCGGATGGTCGGCCTCATGGGACCGGCGGGTGCCGGTCAGCTGACCAAGATGATCAACCAGATCTGCATCGCCGGCCTCGTCCAAGGGCTCGCGGAGGGCATTCACTTCGGCAAGCGCGCCGGCCTCGACATCGAGAAGGTCGTCGAGGTTATCTCCAAGGGTGCTGCCGGCTCCTGGCAGATGGAGAACCGGCACAAAACGATGAATGCAGGCAAGTACGACTTCGGCTTTGCCATCGACTGGATGCGCAAGGATCTCGGGATCGTGCTCAACGAGGCACGCCGCAACGGCGCGAAGCTGCCGGTGACGGCCTTGGTCGACCAATTCTATGGTGACGTCCAGGCCATGGGCGGCAATCGCTGGGATACGTCCTCGCTCCTGGCCCGTCTCGAAAAATGATCGGTCCCTCCTCCAGCAGCGCGGAGCTGATTGCGCATCTGCAAACGCTGCGCTCGGAGGAAAGCATATCAGGCATGGCCCGTTTCGGCATCGTCACCGAAACGGCGCTCGGCATCTCCAATCCGGATCTCCGAAAGATCGCCCGAACGGTGAAGCAAAGTAACGGCCGTGCGCTGGAGTTGTGGCAAGGCAACATCCGCGAAGCGCGCCTGCTAGCGCTCTATACGGCCGAACCGCAGAAGCTCACGGCAGACCTCGCCAGAACATGGTCCGATGACTTTCACTCGTGGGAAATCGTCGATACGGCGGCAGACCTCTACGTCAAGGCTGGTCTCAAGGCGCTCATACCTGAATTCGCAGCCGACGATCGCGAGTTCGTTCGGCGAACTGCCTTTGCGATGATTGCCAGCGCAGCCGTGCATCTGAAGAATGAGCCGGACGACACGATCCTTGCCTGGCTTCCACTCATAGACGCGCACGCTCGCGACCCGCGCAATTTCGTACGCAAGGCGGTGAACTGGGCGCTGCGAAACATCGGCAAACGCAACCTGCATTGCCATGCTCGCGCATGCACAGTCGCGGAACGACTTGCCGCATCCGACGACCGGACCGCGCGCTGGATCGGCAAGGACACCGTCCGGGAACTCAAAAGCGAGAAGGTCATCGCGAGGCTCGAGCGAAAGTCGGCAACGCGATAATCGCTGTAAAAGACAGCGAGCGGATGATGGTATCCGCCCGCCGTCCTTCCCCCCACTATTTCTGGATGCAGGTATCGACCGTATCCTTGGTGCACTCATCGAGGCCGGTGAAGACTGGATCCGGGACCGTCTTGCCGGCGATCAGGTCCATCATCACTGACGGTGCCTTGTAGCCCATTTCGAACGGCCGCTGGCCGACAAGAGCGGTGACGAGACCTTCCTTGGCGATCGCGACTTCATCACCGATCGTGTCGGCCGCACCGATCACGAACTCGTTCTTGCCGATCTTTTCGGCCATCGGCTTGAACAGGTCGCGATAGGGCTGCGGCGCGCCGAACAGCGGCCAGCCGCCCATAATCCCGAAAGCATCGAGATCGGGGTTTGCCTGGAGAATGTCGGTCATGGCCTGAACGCCTTTGGCGCCATCGTCGTTCGTGAAGACCGGGCAACCGGCAACTTCGGTCCACCCGCCCTCGCCTTTCAGCGCGGTCAGGCCTTTCTGGCCGGTCAGGGTGTCACGCATCCCCTGCGCGCGCCGCAGAATGTTGTCGGCACCCGGGTTGCCTTCGATCGTGCAGATCTTGCCGCCCTGCGGCTTGGCCTTCTTGATGTACTCGCCGATGCGCGCGCCCATCAGATAGTTATCGGTGCCGAGATAGGTCTTGCGCAGTGCTGAATCTTCCGCCGCAAGGTCGGCGTCGAGCGTCATCACGGGAACCTTGGGATTTGCCGTCTTCAGCGTCTGAGCGATCAGTTTGGCGTTCGACGGAGAAATGGCGATGGCCACCGTTTCCGCCTTGCCCAACACGTCCTGAACGATTTGCGCTTCGCCGGCTTCATCCGAAGTCGATGCAGGGCCAGTGTAGAAGCACTCGTATTCGGAGCTGGCGTTTTCCTTGTTCCACTTCTGGCAGCCTTGGTTGATTGCCTCGAAGAACGGGTTGTCGAGGCCTTTCACAACGATGACCAACTGTTTCTTGGCCGCCAGCGCTTGTCCCGCCGTCAGCGCCAGCACCGCGGCTGTAAGCAATAATGCCTTCCTCATAGCTTCCTCCCATTGAAAAAATGGCGGACGCCATCGTCCGCCACATGATCAACCCGGATACCAGACGATGCGAGGATCCTCCTCCAAACGCACATACCCCCAGGCCGAGTCGATTAGCATTTCCAGATCGTAGACGGGCCGCCATTCGAGCAGGTATTTCGCCTTGCTGTTGTCCATCCAGTTGGAATGGAACTGGCTCGGTATATCGACCGCACCGAGGCCGCGCGTCCGCGAAAGGTGGGCGGCAACCTCGCCGTAGTCGACAGGTCGGTCCATGCAGATGTTGAACAGCTGACCTCGCGCGCGCGGATTGTCGAGCGACGCGAGGATCGCCGAAACCAGATCGTCAACGTGAACGAAATTGCGCTTCAGCGGCCTGCCGTCGGCATCGCGCAACAACGGCACCGTCCGCTCCCGCTGATAGCGCTCCGCATCAGCCCGCGGCACGAGTGTCTTCCAGTCCGGCCCGCCGAAAACATCGTCGCCGAACGACAAGGTGAACTTGAAGTCGTCCTTCTCCATGATCCAGGGCGCGCGCAAGCAGCAGCCGTTTATGCCATACTGTATCTGGAACTGCTCCAGCATCACCTCTTCCAGCACCTTCGACAGCGCATAGCAGCCGGGATAGGCCTGGTGAGGCGTAGCCTCTGTGATTGGCGCTTCATGGCGATAGAAAAAGTGCCCTATCCCTGCATCGCCGCCGATAAGAATGAATTGGCGCGCAGTAGCGCTCGTCCTGAAGCCCTCGAGCAGCCAGAAAAGTCCCTTGACGGTGACGTCCATGACATCTTCAGGCGTTTCCTTGCATGTCGCGAGATGCACGACATGCGTGACGCCGGCAAGCGCATTCGACACGGCCCCTCGATCGCTGATTGAGCCTCGCACAGCTTCGACGCGCTCGTTTTCCGGGCACAAGCGATTATGACAAAGCGCGCGAATGCGCGCCTTGGAAAATCGCGGATCGTCGAGCAGCCCCCCGATGAAGCGCTGCCCGACCTTGCCCGTTGCACCGGTGACAAGGATCAGCATGCTCTCCTCCGTCAACAGCTAATATACAGAGACCTCCGCGCGTCAATCGAATTGTAGTATGAAACGAGTAATTGTAACAAAGACGGTAAATTAGCAGCATCCGATTGACGGTTTCGCACGGTTCTGGGTAAATGTTGTAAGCGCTCGCAGGGAGGAAACTGGCGAGCGAATCAGCGGCCCCAAGAAAGGGTCGCGCTTTGGGAGGCTAGACGGCTGGTGGCAGTTCTTGAGCTCGCCAACATCTCCAAACATTTCGGCGCCATACAGGCGGTCAACGACGTTTCGTTTTTACTGGAAGCGGGAGAAGTCGTCGGATTGATGGGCGATAACGGCGCCGGCAAATCGACGCTCGTGAAAATGATCGCGGGCAATTTCCGTCCGAGCCATGGAACGATGCGGCTCGACGGCAACGACCTCATTCTGCATCGACCAGTCGAGGCCCGGCAGCGGGGCATCGAGATCGTCCACCAGGACCTGGCGCTCTGCAACAATCTGACGGCCGCAGCGAACGTGTTCCTCGGCCGCGAGATGCGCCGTGGTTACGGCCCCATGCGCATTCTCGATTACAAGACGATGTACAAGCGCGCCGGCGAAATCTTCAAGGAACTGAAATCGGAGACGCGGCCGCGAGATCTGGTGAAGCAGATGTCGGGTGGTCAGCGCCAGGCCGTCGCAATCGCTCGCACCATGCTGGCGGAAGCGAAGCTCGTGCTCATGGACGAGCCTACCGCCGCCATCTCGGTTCGCCAGGTTGCCGAGGTTCTTGCTCACATCCGTCAACTGCGCGATCGCGGCATCGCGGTCATTCTCATCAGCCACCGCATGCCTGACGTTTTCTCGGTCGCCGATCGGGTGATCGTCATGCGGCGCGGGCGCAAGGTTGCCGACAAGCCGATAACGGCGAGTTCGCCGGAGGAAGTCACCGGGCTCATAACAGGCGCAATCGAACAGGTGTGACTGGCAGCCGCTCCCTAACGTAAGTGAAGGTCGACCATGGCAATAACCCTCGATCAGACGATAGCGCAAAGGCAGCGCAACTGGTTCTCGTCCGTGTTCGCGAGCCAGACCTTCTGGGTCCTCGTCGCCGTCATCATCGCCTGCATCTTCCTGTCCTTCGCCACGAGCTCCTTCGCCACCCCCACCAATCTCTACAACATCACCCGCAACGTCACCTTTGTCGCCATCATTGCTCTCGGCATGACGCTGGTCATCATCACCGGAGGCATCGATCTGTCCGTTGGGTCGGTTCTTTGCCTCTGCAGTATGGTGTTGGCGGTTACGATGCATGCCGGCTATGGGATCGGGACCGGCATTGCGGCCTCGATCGGCACGGCGCTGGTGGTCGGCGCCTTCAACGGCCTGTTGATTGCCTATCTCGGATTCCCGCCGTTCGTCGTCACCCTTGGCATGCTGTCAATTGCCCGCAGCCTCGCAATGGTGGCCTCCAACAATACCGTCGTCTTCCAGTTCGGCCCGGATCACGACAAGCTGCTAGCGCTTGGCGGCGGCGCATGGCTCGGCATCGCCAATCCGGTCCTTTACATGGCCGTGCTGGCGCTGCTGACCGGCTTCGTGCTGCGCTGGACGCGCTTCGGCCGTTATGTCTTCGCGATTGGTGGAAACGAGCATGCAGCCACGCTGACGGGCGTGCCTGTCAGGAAGATCAAAGTCGCGGTCTATATGATCTCGGCTCTATCAGCCGGTGTCGCCGGCATCATCCAGACCGGATGGCTGGGTGCCGTAACCACGAACATCGGTGCAGGGATGGAACTGCAGGTCATCGCCGCAGCCGTCATCGGCGGCGCCAATCTTGCAGGTGGCGTCGGCACCGCCTTCGGCGCCATTGTCGGCGCCGCGTTGATCGAGGTCATCCGCAACAGCCTCGGCCTGCTCGGCATCAACGCCTTCTGGCAGGGCACCTTCATCGGCGGCGCGATCGTTCTCGCGGTTCTGTTTGACCGGCTCAGGAACCTGCGGCAGAGCGACTAGCAACTGCCGCGGCTCTCGTATCAGTCCTCGTTCGACTTCGCGTTGTCGAGGATCATGTAATCGAGCGGCAACTGCGTCGAATACTTGATCTGCTCCATCGCGAAGGCGGAAGACACGTCGCGAATCTCGATCTTTGCGATCATCCGCTTGTAGAAGGCGTCATAGGCGGCAATGTCAGGCACGACCACCCGCAGAAGGTAGTCCACGTCGCCGCTCATGCGATAGAACTCGACCACCTCGGGAAAATCGGCAACGACTTCCGAAAAACGCCGCAGCCACTCGATCGAGTGTGTTGCGGTGCGGATCGAGACAAAAACCGTGACCTTTGTGTTGACCTTTTCCGGGTCAAGGATGGCGACGCGGCGCTTGATCACGCCATCCTCTTCCATCTTCTGGATGCGCCGCCAGCAGGGTGTCGTGGACAGCCCGACCTTCTTGGCGAGATCGGCAACAGCCAAAGTCGAATCCTCCTGCAACAGGCGCAGGATTTTGCGGTCGAGACGGTCCATACGGAAAAGCCCTTTCGAATTTATTTTCTTTGTATAGCGTGATTCCGGCAGTTTAAAAGAATTTTGTTTCAGCGCAGCAATGAGGCAACCCGCTCTCGCAGCACAGGCAACAACTCCGTCTCGAACCACGGGTTGCGCTTGATCCATCCGGTATTGCGCCAGCTCGGATGAGGCAGCGGCAAGATGCCAGGCATGCGGACCTTCGACAGCGTCGTTCGCCAGGCTCGCACCGTCTCCGTCATATTCTCGCTGCGCTCCGCGCCCATGTGCCACGCCTGCGCATATTGGCCGACTGCAAGGACAAGCTCGATCTGCGGCATAGCCGATATGACCCTGCTCCGCCAATGCGGCGCACATTCACGCCTCGGCGGCAGGTCGCTTCCCTTCGAGTCATAGCCGGGAAAACAGAAGCCCATCGGCACGATGGCGAAACAGTCGGGGTCGTAGAACGTCTCCCGATCCACCCTCAGCCAGTCGCGCAACCGGTCGCCGGATGCATCATTGAAGGGAATGCCGCTCTCATGAACCTTGAGGCCGGGCGCCTGCCCCGCGATCAGGATCCTCGCCTTCGACGACATCACTGCAACCGGCCGCGGCTCGTGCGGCAGACGAGCGTTCGCACCGCCAAGCGGCGTGTCACGACAGATGCGGCACGCCCCAATCTCCTGCCGAAGACTATCGAGCGCCGCGTCGTCCGGCGCACCTCTTGCAATCACCATCCGAGCAACCCCAGGACACCCCGTGCAACTGGTCGCGGCGCATGGTCGCGTACGCTTCGCGGCATCTCGAAGGTGCCCGCCCAGAGCCCGACCTTCTGCGCCCTCGCCCGCGCCTCCTCGTCACCATACGCTCCGTAGGATACCGCCATGCCCTTGCGCACCATCGTGGCGTTGAGATCCGCCCCGCCAGCATGGCAGACCACCAGCAGGCGATCGAAACGGTCCCGTTCGGTTCCCCTGCACTGCGTATCGGCGGCCCTGACAAGGGCTTGCAACGCCTGCTTCGCCTCCCGCCCGCACGCCCATTCGCTGCCCGCACGCTCGCATGTCTGGCTGAGCTCGGGCGCGTCGATACCGTATAGCCGCATCCGATCGCCGCCTATGTTCAGGCTGTCGCCGTCAGCCGCATGAAACTGGCCGGCATAGACCGTTGCCGCGTCATCATTCAGCTTGGCTGCAATCAGCCACAGGAATGCCAGCAGAGCCAGCGCCGTCACGCCGTCGCGCATCACCCGCAAACCGCGCGTCACGCTTTCGCCTCCTTAAAAAACAAATCCTTGGCAAAGATGGCTAACACCATCTTAAGGATTGCGCTTTAGGGTTTAGACAACCGCGGATCAAGTTTCAACGTGCACAATGGGTACTGGCGTTAGCACATCGGCCGACAAGAACATCGTCGACAAGTCACGCAGCCACCGCAACAAGCCAGTGTCGAAGGCTGTGCGGCTGACGCGAGAGCGCCTCCAGTCGAGCCACGCCGCAAGCGGTAACTTCGATCGCGACGTGCTGGCAATGTATATCAATACGGTCCTGCAGGGCGCGTCGATCGTCCCGCTCTTCGTCATGATCATCGCCGCCCTCGGCGTCTACTTCACCGAAAACACCCAAATCTTTCTGTGGGCGCTTCTGACCCTCACGGCCCATGCGACCAACGTATTTCTGGCGCGCCGCGCCCGAGGCCAGGAGATCAACGCGACGACGGCCCGCAAATGGCGCCGCCTTCTCCTGTTTGGACAATTCATGGTCGGCTGCTGCTGGGCGGTGTTTGCCCTGCAGGACTGCACGGCATGCGAACCCTCGAGTTTCCTGCTCTACAAGGGGGCCACGCTGCTGATCGCGCTCTCGATCACTGCGATGTCGAACTTCATGCTGACGCCGTCGGTGCTCATCACCTTCGCGCCGGTCGTCCTCGGACTGATCGCCCAAGCCGGCCTTTCCCGTGGAATCCTCGAGATCAGCCTGACGGCCGTCTTCACCACGACGGTTATCCTCTTCAACTACATCAGCGACCGGCTGTTCCAGTCCAACCTCAGGATCCTCGCCTATCAGGCCGAGAAGGACGACCTGATCGCCGAGTTGGAAGTCGCAAAGTCGATGTCCGATGAGGCCCGCCGCCGTGCGGAAGAAGCAAACCTCGCAAAGTCGCGCTTCCTTGCATCCATGTCGCACGAATTGCGCACGCCTCTCAATGCGATCCTCGGCTTCTCGGAAGTCATGTCCGCCGAGGTGATGGGGCCGCTGAACAACGCCACCTACAAGGAATACACCAGCGACATTCACCGCTCGGGCGAGCACCTGCTGAACCTCATCAACGAGATCCTAGACCTCTCGCGCATCGAGGCCGGAAAATACGAGCTGAGCGAGGAAGCCGTCTCGCTGCTGAACATCTCGGAAGATTGCATCGGCATGGTGCAGCTACGCGCACGCGGCAAGAACATCACCATCTCGCCGCAGTTCGAGGCCGAATTGCCGGCCGTTTGGGCGGATGAGAAATCACTGCGTCAGGTCGTCCTCAATCTGCTGTCCAATGCCGTGAAGTTCACCCCGCAAGGCGGCGAAATCCGCGTCAAGGTCGGCTGGACCGCCGGCGGGGGCCAATACATCTCCATCAAGGACAATGGCCCCGGGATTCCTGAAGAAGAGATCCCCGTGGTTCTCTCGGCCTTCGGCCAGGGGTCGATCGCGATCAAGAGCGCCGAACAAGGCACCGGCCTCGGCCTGCCGATCGTTCAGGCGATCCTCGCCAAGCACGACGGCCAGTTCATCCTCAAATCGAAGCTGCGCGAAGGCACCGAAGTCATCGCCATCCTGCCCGCCAAACGCGTGCTCCAGACTGTCCCGGCGGTCGAAGATGCGCCGGCGGTCTCCCGCAAGCGCCGGAGTTTTGCTTGACCGTCTGGTCGACCACAGGCGCCTCTATCCAAACAGCAGATGCTTGCCGATCGTGAACAGCAGGAACACGCCGCACGCAACGATCATGCAGACGACGGCGAAGGAGCCGAGATCCTTGGCGTGCTTTCCGACCATGGAAATCTCCGGCGAAATCCTATCGATGACTTCCTCGATCGCCGTGTTCAGGGCCTCGACGGCAAAGAGGGCAAGAAATAGCACGACGGCAATCATCAGCTCGGCAAGCGTTGCCCCGACGACGATCAGGAGGATCAGTGAAAACGCGAAGAACAGCAGTTCTTGCCGGAATGCAGCCTCCCTGATCAACCGCCTGAAGCCGCCCAGCGAGTAGCCGGCGGCTGCAAAAAAGTGGCTGATGCCGGTGAGTTTTGTCACGGCAGGTTTCATCAAGTGCCCTCGTTGTCCGTCAATGGCGGCCTTGTCGCCGCCAGTCAGAAATTGCGAATACCGGTTCGCGGTCGCCGCGGCAAGGGCTCCGTCATCAACCTGTCACAAACCTGAAGGTCAGTGCTTGTTGGTGACGCCTGCCTGCGAAAACGTCGCCATGCCGGAATGGCAGGCCGCCGCCGCCTTGACGATCCCGGCCGCAAGGGCCGCCCCCGTCCCCTCGCCGAGCCGCATGCCGAGCGCCAGAAGCGGCGTCTTGCCAAGCATTTCGATTGCCCGCAAATGGCCCGGCTCGCCGGAGACGTGGCCGATCAGGCAGTGATCGAGCGCCGAAGGATTGGCAGCCTTGAGGATGGCGCCGGCTGCCGTTGCGACGTAGCCGTCGATCAATACCGGAATCTTCTCGACACGCGCGGCAAGGATCGCTCCCGCCATCGCCGCGATCTCACGACCGCCGAGGCGGCGCATGATCTCGAGCGGATCGTCCAGATGATCGCTGTGGAGCGCAACGGCCCGCTCAACGGCTGCGATCTTGCGCTCCAGCATCTCGCCTTCGGAACCCGTGCCCGGACCAACCCAATCACGCGCAGTGCCGCCGTAAAGGGCGTAGTTAATCGCCGCTGCGATCGTGGTGTTGCCGATTCCCATCTCACCGATGCAGAGAAGATCGGTACCGCCAGCGATCGCTTCCATGCCGAAGGCCATGGTCGCCGCACAGTCACGCTCGGACAAAGCAGGCTCTTCGGTAATGTCGCCGGTCGGATAGTCGAGCGCCAGATCGAAGACTTTCAGCCCGAGGTCATAGGCGACGCAAATCTGATTGATCGCAGCGCCGCCGGCCGCAAAATTCTCGACCATCTGCTGCGTGACGGCAGGCGGAAACGGCGTGATGCCCTGCCTAGTCACGCCATGGTTGCCGGCGAAGATCGCCACCAGCGGCCGATTCACTGCAGGCGCCCTGCCCGTCCAGGCGGCGAGCCAGAATGCAATTTCCTCAAGCCGTCCGAGCGCACCGGGCGGCTTCGTCAACTGCGCATCGCGCTCGCGCGCGGCAGCAAGTGCCCTGGCATCCGGTCCCGGCAGATCGCGCAAAAGTGCCCGAAAATCGTCGAACGGCAGGCCTGAAACGCTCATGAATGCGGCTTCCTTGTCTTGGTCGGTAACTTGTCTTTTCGCTGCAAATCAGCTTCTTTCGTCGCAACTCTCTTAAAGGCAGGCGCCGAGGCGAACAACACCTAAAGCGCTGCATATGGTCGCGGGGTCGGGGTCAGAATGAATATCGGAAACTATGCGGCCGACCTTGCTCGTGCGGTTGCCTTCCTCAGCCGTATTCCGATGCCGTCTTTTGCCTTCGCCGACTTTAACGGCAAGCTTGACCGCGCCTCCCGCGCCTTCCCCGCGGCGGGCATTGTCATCGCACTGCTGCCTGCGCTCGTCTTGCTGGTCATGCTTGGCCTACGCGCCGACCGGCTGATGTCGGCCTTCGCCGCGCTTGCCGTCCAGGCGGCATTGACCGGCGCGCTGCACGAGGATGGCCTCGCCGACTGCGCCGATGGCCTCGGCGGCGGGCGCCACCGCGATCACGCGCTTTCGATCATGAAGGACAGCCGCATCGGGACCTACGGCGCGATCTCCTTGATTCTGTCGTTTGCGCTTCGCGCGGCGGGACTCGCCGCTGTCGCACGAGAAGCCCCGCCCATGGCTGCAGCCCTTGCCATTCCGGCGATCGCCTGTATCAGCCGCGCCGCGCTCGTTTGGCACTGGCATCGGCTGCCGGCAGCAAAACCCGATGGTGTGGCGGCCGCCGCGGGACAGCCGGGCGAAGGTGCGATGCACATGGCGCTCGCCACAGCCTGCCTTTTCGCGGCCCTGCTGCTCTGGCCGAGCCTTGGCCTCCTGCCCCTCGTCTGCGCCCTTCTCGCCTGCGGTTTATCCGCCATGGTCTTCACGCGCATCGTCCGTCGCAAACTCACGGGACACACCGGCGACACGCTTGGGGCTACCCAGCAGATTTCGGAGATCGCCGCCTTCTGCGCCCTTGCCATGGCTTTCTGAAATCTCGATATAGATTGCATGCAAACACCTTGCATCCACGTCTGCTCAATTGATCCGGAAACCGCCCTGTGCACGGGTTGCGGTCGCACGCTTCCGGAGATCGGCGGTTGGATGTCCTTTTCCGACGAAGAGCGCCGGCGTCTGATGACATTGTTGCCCGCGCGGCTTGCCGCATGCGGACTGACGACCCCATCGAAGCCGACTCAGCAGGCCACAGCGGAGCAGCGTGCATGAACCGTCTGACGATCGTCCTTGCGGTCCTTGGCCTCGGTCTCGCAGTCCTCTTATTCAGCGGCGACACGACCCGCGTCTTCGGCATGCGAACCGATGATTTCGGCCGCTTTGTCTATCTGCTTCCTATTGCACTAATGCTGGCCGCCGGCATCTGGGCGAGGCGCACGAGCGCGAGCGAGACACTGCGCAACCTCATGATCTGGCTCGTGCTGATCCTCGCTCTTGCGACCGTGTATCTGTATCGCCAGGAAGCGCTTGGCGTCGGTAACCGCCTGCTGGCCGGCCTCGTGCCGGGGCGTGCCGTTGTCGTGACAACCAGCGAGGGCGGTCAGGAGGTGATCCTTCACAAAGTCCTGAACGGCCACTACGAAGCCTATGTCACGGTCAACGGCCAGAGCATTTCCATGCTGGTCGATACCGGCGCCAGCATGATCGCGCTGTCCCGCGAGGATGCGAAGCGAGTTGGCATCATCCCGGAAAATCTCGATTATTCGATGAGCGTAATCACTGCCAACGGCCGCGCCCGCGCAGCTCGCGTGACGCTTGCCGAGGTCGCGATCGGCCCGATCGTTCGTCACAACGTCCCGGCCAGCGTCGCTGAGGACGGCAAGCTCGACCAGAGCCTGCTCGGCATGAGCTTCCTCTCCACCCTCGGCTCCCTCCAGATCCAGACGGACGAACTGCGGATGCGAGACTAATGGCCTCGGTCTAGCTCCGCAGCCTGTATCCCGTCTTGAAGATCCAGCCCAGGCTACCGAGGCAAATCAGCAGGAAGAGCGAGATCATCCCGAGGCTGACCAGCGGATTGACGTCGGCAATGCCGAAGAAGCTCCAGCGGAAACCACTGACGAGGTAGAGCACCGGATTGAAGTGGCTTACCGCCTGCCAGAACGGCGGCAGCATGTTGATCGAATAGAAACTGCCGCCAAGAAACGTCAGGGGCGGCACGACCAGCATGGGGATCAGGTTCAACTGTTCGAAGTTGGCGGCCCAGATGCCGATCATGAATCCGAAAAGGCTAAAGGTGATCGCCGTCAGCAGGAAGAACAGAACCATCATGACAGGATGCTGGATCCTGATATCCACGAATAGATTCGCCGTAAGCAGGATGATCACCCCGATCATCAGTCCCTTCGTCGCCGCCGCACCGACGTAGCCAAGCAGGATCTCGCTCGTGGCCACCGGGGCCGACAAGACCTCGTAGATCGTGCCGGTAAACTTCGGAAAGTAGATGCCGAACGACCCGTTGCTGATGCATTGGCCAAGCAGCGTCAGCATGATCAGGCCGGGCGTGATGAACGCGCCGTAGGATACCCCCTCCACTTCCTGGATCCGCGAGCCGATCGCCGCGCCGAAAACGATGAAATAGAGCGACGTCGAGATCACCGGCGACACGACGCTTTGCAGAAGCGTCCGGCGCGTGCGCGCCATTTCGAAGAAATAGATGGACTTGATGGCTTCGACGTTCATTTCGATCCTCCCACGAGCGCCACGAAGATGTCTTCCAGCGAGCTCTGCTGCGTCGAAAGATCCTTGAAGTGAATGTTGTGCTCGCTGAGCCGGGTCAGCAACGTGGCAACGCTTTCCTGTTCTTTCTCTGCATCGAAATCGTAGATCAGGCGGGTGCCGCCTGCGACGAGCGAGAGGCCGTTGCCGGCAAACCGATCCGGCAACGCCTGCAATGGCTCGGTCAATTCGAGAATGAGCTGCTTGCGGCCAAGCTTGGCCATCAGCGCCGTCTTGTCTTCCACCAAAAGCAGCTCCCCGCCGTTGATGACGCCGACACGATCGGCAATCTCTTCCGCCTCTTCGATGTAGTGTGTCGTCAGGATGATCGTGACGCCTGAGCGTCGCAGCTTCTCCACGACATGCCACATGTCCTTGCGCAGCGTCACATCCACGCCCGCGGTCGGCTCGTCGAGGAAGAGGATTTGCGGTTCATGCGACAGTGCCTTGGCAATGAGCACGCGCCGCTTCATGCCACCGGACAGCTGCCGCAGCATATTGTCTTTCTTGTCCCACAGCGACAGATCGCGGAGCACCTTATCGATATGCCCGGGATTGGGCCGCTTGCCGTGCAGCCCGCGGGAGAAGCTGACGGTATTCCACACGGTCTCGAACTGGTCCGTGGTAAGTTCCTGGGGAACAAGGCCAATCATCGAGCGCGTCGCCCGGAACTCCTTCACCACGTCATGGCCATCGACCGTGACCGTGCCACCGGTCGGATTCGTGATACCGCAGACGATTGAGATCATAGTTGTCTTGCCCGCCCCGTTCGGCCCGAGCAAGGCTAAAATCTCCCCCCTCTCGACATCGAGATCAATGCCCTTGAGCGCTTGAAATCCGTTGGCGTAGGTCTTGGTGAGATTTCGGATGGAAATGATGGGGGCCATGAACTCTTCTGACATCTGCGGCGGGAGTTGCTGGGGCGCTATATATCCGCTTTGAGTAGTTTTGACATCCCAACACAGGTGAACAGAGTATTCACTTGCGTGAAAAGGCGCGCGGGAAGAAAAGATCCTTCGCGCCTTCAGCGAACCCCAAAGCAGCAGATGTCATCAGACGGTGATATTTCTGATCCATAAAGACGGCGAGGCAGGCAAGCGCTCTCCGTCCCGCCGCACCCCTTGCGGAGCCGCCGTCCGAGCGATCTCGTTACGCTCCTTTGCTTCCTCGACATACAGTAGAGCGTATTACCTATGATGACATGAGATGACAGGATCCGGCTGGGCGGCCGTCGCCCGCGCCGCGTTCGCATTGGGGGCCGGCTCTCGGGCCGGCCTTTCCTTTTCAATCGCAGTAGACCCTACCGCTTTGGCGTGCGCGCAGATCGAAGTGAAAATGGTTCCAATGCTCTGGATTGCTGCCCGGTCCGAGCACCGTGTTGAAGTACTTGCAGCTGTCGCTGCGCACGGCCTGCAGCAGCCTGCCCTCCCGGAAAGAGAACAACCCCTTCTTGCGCACGTCGATCGCGTGACCGCTCTTCAGGACAAACTTGCCGACATCGATTGCGTTGCCGTGAGCGTGCTCGGACATCGGATTGTAGCGCTGCCGGCTGTTGTTCATGCGGCGGCAGCTATATCCGCCGAGGGGCTGGATGGTCTTGATACCGGACCAGTAGCGAAAGCGGGCGGAAGGCGCGAGCTCGTTCTTGACCCATTTGGCGAAGGCGAGCGTCACCTGGCAATTCAGCGTCACCGCCGGCCGGACGCCGATATTGCCTGACAGGCCCTGCAATGAGATCGGGTACGGCACCTGGCAGGCCGGCCCGTTTGAGATCGGCGGCTTCTCGGTATAGACGACACCCATCCGCTTCAACTCACGGCGACAGGCAAGCTCCGAGGCTGGCATTACGCTCGGATCAGCGGGCGCGACCGGTTCGCTCATCATCGGCGCGGTCGGGTTGCTCGGTCGCAACATGGCGACCTCGTTCTCTTCGGGCACGCGCGCCGGCGCAACCACCCGCCTTCCGTCATTCCAGACAGGTGCGTTACCCATCTGCGCCTGCGCCGCGGGCGCAGGGATCCGCGCGCTGTTAAGCTGGGTCGGATTTTCGGTGCCGATGCCATCGACAACGGGCTGGTCGGACTGGCCCTCGGCGATCTGCTGCTGTTGCTCCTCTGCCAGACCGACGACAGGCTCCGCCCCCAGTTCAGCATCCATATTGACGCCACCGGTAGGCACGGAAAGTGGCTGCGTTCCGCCCCAGGTCGAAGGCTGGTTTCGAAGTGAGCCGGCAGCGCCCTGCGCGCCCGCCATCGCCTCGTCGCTGTCGATCATTGGCAGTCGCCCGGGCTGCGCGGATGCTCGTAGCGTCTGGCTGCCACTGCGGCTCTCACCTGTTCCAGCAAGATTGGGGGTGTTGAGATAATCCACCGATCCTGCGGCATCGCTGACAGGCGCGTTTGCGGCCGGATAGGCCTGCTCGCTCGGCGCTGTCTGCATTTGCGGCACAGGTGCGCGGCGGCTTGCCGGAGAGATCGATCCCACCCGTGTTCCATTGTCCACCTCGCCGGGCGGAATAAGGCCATCGGTGGAACACGTCACCAGGGCTGTCGATAGCAGCACGGGCAATACGTATTGCCGAAGAATGGGAACAAACGCCATACTCTCATCGCTTCCGAGGAACGGCAGGGATCTAAAACTTGAGCCGAAATTTAACGATGAACGGTGAACGAAAGCTTACCCGGATCGCGACTGCCGCCCCCAACTCCCGAAACCGAGCCCGGACAGCACCTATCCAGGCCAAGGACAAGACGCTGGCCCGACACGCAGCTGTCACAATTTGGACATAGCCGCCCTCGACAACACAAGTTGCCGCATGCTGTACAAAAACGAAATCTTAAGTCATTCCAACGATTGTAAGATTGAGCCATCCAACGTCGGACCGGGTATGAGTTTCTTCGCTGCTTTCGTCAAAATCGCAGACCCGATGGCGTCATCCCGAGGTAGCAGCGAGGCTGCCGTGGCGGCGCTGGAACGCCAACTCGCGGACAAGGAGCGGCAGCTCGAACAGCAGGCGGTCGCCCTCGCGCACAGCCGGAAGATATTCGATCGCTCGTCCGAGGCCGCACGGATTGGCGTATGGGAATGCAGCCTACCCGACAATCAGCTTGTCTGGACCAAGATGGTCTACGATCTCTTCGACCTGCCACATGAGGCGAATCTCGACCGCGCCGAGATCCTGAAATGCTACTCTAGAGAATCGCTTTCCGAGCTTATTCGTCTCCGCGGCCGAGCGATCGAGGAGCGGACCGGATTTACGCTCGATGCCGAGATCCTCACGCCCAAGGGCCATACGCGTTGGATTCGCATCACCGCGACCGTTGAGTGTGAAGACGATGTCCCCGTCCGGATCTTCGGCATGAAACTCGACATCACGGCTGAAAAGATGATGTACGATCAGATCCGCTATCTGGCGGAATTCGACATCCTGACCGGCCTGCCGAACCGCGCGCAGTTTCAGACCGCGCTGCAGCGCCTGCCTCTGCGCTCCGTTGGCGGCAATGCCGCTGCCCTGCTTCTGATCGACCTCGACGGCTTCAAGGGCATTAACGACACCTTCGGCCACCAGGCGGGCGACGATTGCCTCAAGGAAACGGCAGAACGGTTGCTCGCAGCGTGCGCGGGGGCAGACCTCGTGGCACGGATTGGCGGCGATGAGTTCGCGGTTCTCGTCAGCGGCTACGACAGTGTCGAAAGCGTCGCCGCGCTCGCCGGGACAGTCGTTCGGCGCCTCAGCCGCTCTATCGAACGGAACGGCGCCAAAATGGATGTCGGCGCATCCGTCGGGGTTGCCTTCCACGACGCATCGCTGCGTTCTGACATCTTCGTTTGCGCCGACGCCGCGCTCTACAAGGCGAAAAGCGACGGCAAGAACCGCTTCCAGGTCCACCAGGCTCCCGCCTGCATCGACAATCCAAAGATGGACGCCGCCTAACCTCTCCCACGCATTGACCGAGCAACGTGCCTTCTGAAACGCTGGCGACGGATGCACGCATCTGGACTATACTACAGGCTGACTGCGGTCATCGGCAACGTGCGTCAGGAGTGACATATGGCAGACAGCAGATCCCCGGTCGCCCCAGGCGCACGCGACCTTGCAATATTGATCGGCCGGCTGCTTCTCGCCTGGATTTTCCTGCATGAAGGCGTCTCGCTGGCGTTGAATTTTTCAGGCGCCGTCGAGATGGCCGCGCAATTCGGCTTGAGCGTTCCCCTGCTTGTGGCAACGATCGCACTCCAGATCGGCGCCGGCCTATCTATTGCGGGCGGGCTCTTGACCCGCTTCGGCGCAGCCGCCCTGGGCCTGTTTTGCGTCGCAACCGCCACGCTCTACCACACGAACTTCAGCGACCAGAACGAACTCCTTCATTTCGAGAAGGACCTGGCCATTGCTGGTGGGATGTTCGTGCTCGCCGCGGCGGGAGCCGGCGCTCTCTCGATCGATCACTGGCTGAGGAGCCGCGGGCAGTAGCGCCGGTCGAACTAAAAAATCTGAACACCTACCCTCGTCGCCGATCCGTCGCGAAGATTATTGCGCGAAGTCACCATGCGGTCACGCAGCATCGCACCGCTCTCCCCGATAGGCTCTCACGATCGCCTCGACCGCCTCCACTGCCTGGGCAGTGTTCGTCTGGTAGTTCGTGACTGACAGCCGCAAGACCTGCCTGCCGCGCCATATCGCGCCACCGGCAAACAGGGCGCCTTCCCGCTGCAAGGCACCGATCGTTCGCTTGGTCAGCTCGTCGGCCTGCTCGGCCGGCCAGTCCGCTCCGAAGCGCACTATCACTTGGTTGAGCAGCACATCGTTGGCGATCGCAATTCCCGGCTCTTTGGCAAGCGCCTGCGCTATGGATGCCGCGACGTCACTGGCGCCATCAACCAAGGCCTCGATGCCCTGGCGTCCGAGATGCCTGATCATCGCCCACGTGGCAAAGCCACGCGCGCGCCGCGACAGCTCCGGCACATAGTGCGAGGGATCGCGCTCGCCTTCGCTGGCAAGCGGCAGATAGCTCGCCGATATGGTCATGGCCCGCCGATGCGCGACTTCGTCGCGAACGATTGCATAGCCGCAATCGTATGGCGTCTGCAGCCACTTGTGCCCGTCCGTCGCCCAGCTGTCCGCCTGCTCCACGCCTGAAGTGAGATGACGGCGCCGTGCCGATACCTGCGCCCAGAGGCCGAACGCCCCGTCGACATGCACCCATGCGCCTTTCGATTTGGCGATCGGGATCAACCTGCCGAAATCATCGCAGGCACCCGTATTGATCTGCCCGGCCTGGAGGATCGCTATGCGCGGGCCAGAGACATCAGCAACGGCCTGTTCGAACCCTGCCGGCACGATACGCCCCTGATCATCGGTCGGGACCCGTATCACGCGGTCGTGGCCGAGACCGAGAAACTGCAAGGCAGAAAATACCGTCGTATGCGCATCATCGCCGATCAGCACTGAAATGGGCGGCGCTCCGAACAGCCCGTTGGCGTCGGCATCCCAGCCGGCGCGCAACAGCACCTCGCCTCGGGCCGCCGCCAGGCAAGTGAAATTCGCGACGGTTGCGCCGGTAACGAAACCAACTGAGGCCTCTAAGGGGAGTCCGAGCAGCTGAAGCAGCCAGCGCCCGCCCACTGTTTCAACGGCCGCGGCCGAAGGCGATACCGTATGGTTGCCGGCATTCTGTCCCCACGCACTGGTAAGGAAGTCAGCCGCTACCCCCATTGGGTGAGAGCCACCGATGACCCAGCCGAAGAAGCGTGGGCCGGTCATCAAATGCAGTCCGGGCTCGGCCGTTGTTACTAGCTCGTCAAGCACGTCGACAAGTGGCGATGGCTGTTCCRGCAGCGGAGCGGCGAAAGCCTCCAGCGAGCCGGCGTAATCCCGCAACGGATGATGGGGCCGACTATCGATCGTGTCGCGAAAGCGCGCGGCATGGTCGGCAGCGATTGAGAACAATTCCTTCGTGCCCATGCGTCCGCCCCCCCCCAACATCAGGCAGTTGAGCCTGCGATGGCGGAGAATAGCCTGAACTCAGTGCCGGAGCCAGCCAAACGGCTCAACCCACCGACGGAACGCTTTCAGATAATCAGGCGCCTGCACTGCGAAGTGCCACGGGCGCCTCGTGTTTCTCGCTGCCGTAGAGCTCGTTCATGATCTTGGCGACTTCGACGGCATAGCCTTCCGTCAAGCCGTGCAATATCTGCCCGCCGAAGGATGCGGGCTCCTCGGTGTCGTTGTCCCACACCATCCAGAGATCGAGCGGGTCGCAAATGACGTCGTAGCGTAGGTCGGAACTGTACATGGTAGATTGCCTCGATAACCCCACCCACTTAACCCACTGACTCTTAACGTCCTCTTGCTTTGGACTAGCAATTAGGGTGAACGATTTTTTGTGCTGGTGGCCGGAAGCCCAGAAACGACCAGGACAAAAACGGTTCCTGATCCTGCCGGAGCTCTCGCAGCGATGTCGCCTCGCGGCAGGCAGGCCCTGAATACAAGTTGCGACGCCCTTCAGAGGCGCTCGCGGCCGTCGGCACAGAGCAAATCCAAGGTCCCCGTTTTATTGCGCAGGGACGCTCCCCGTAACGATACGATCCGTTTTCATCACGTCCATCTGCGGCCAGTTGGACGCGGCTTCGGTCGCCGGACGGCTACCGACTGCCAGAATTGTGATCAGACCGGCCACGATGGCAGTCACAATCAAGCCGCTATAGGTCATGTTTCGAGCCTCAATGCTGTGGTTTCCCAGCCACTGCGGCGCAAACTGATACGAGAGCCTAAATGAAAGCATAATGAACGTGGTTAACGCACAGCCTTTCCGTTCTTGACCGGCGTGTTGTGGATAACTAATCGGCAGCACTGGCCTGCGCGGACCGCTCTTGGAACAACCGCTTCAACGCATCGAGCTTCTCAGCATCAATCTTCGGGTCGGTCACAGCGACCCAGCCATCGATATAGTGCTGGGGCGCATAGACGTGACCGTACCCCATGGGAGAGCTCGTGGCGATTGCCACGTCGACCAGCAATTGCAGCATCGTCAGCGCGGGAAACCAACGCAGGCTCGGCGAAACATCCGGGCCGCGTGGACGCCTCATCCATGCCGGCTCCCGATAGAAGGAATAGGCATCGAAGAAGGTTATTGGGTCGCTGGCATATTGCAGGTAGACGATGCGAATGGGTCCCCAGGTCGCCCCGGGAATATCCAGGTGGTTCGTCTGGTTGGTAAATCGGATGAGGGATCCGTCGCGGAACTGCGGCAGCCACGCGGGCGATTGGGGATTGCGCGCCGCCGTCACGTCTCGCCACATCCTGCTTTCAAAAGGGGGCCCGCTCCACAAAGCCCCCTGAAACGGATCCGCGACAATGTCGAATATATCGGCAGATACCTGCGAATTCAGCGCGCCAAGGCTGAGGCCATGCAGGTAGAGCTTCGGTCTCTTGTCTCGTGGCAAGGTCGTCCAGTAGCCATAGACTTCCCGAAACAACGCCTTGCCTGAGGCCGAGCCATATTCCGGCTCAACCAGCAGCGATAGCCAACTCGCCAGATAGGAATATTGAAGAGCGACGCTCGCCACGTCACCGTGATGCAGATATTCGAGCGGGTCCATCGCCTGCGGGTCGATCCAGCCGGTGCCGGTCGGAACGATGATGACGAGAAGCGAGCGTTCGAACGCGCCCTGCCGCTTCATCTCCTCGAGTGCGAGCTTTGCGCGCCCCTCGATCGTTTCAGCGTTGTTCAGGCCCACATAGGTTCGTATCGGCTCGCGCGCAGGCGCCTTCCAGAAATCGCTGATCTCGGCCGCTGTCGGTCCCGAAGCGATAAACTGGCGTCCGCGACGCCCAAGTCCCTCCCAAGTGACAAGCGAGGCAGTGCTCCCGGTCTTTGCCGGGTCATCTGGCATCGGCACGCCCGTTTCCACAAGCGCGTCGACGCTGCGGAACGAACTATCAGCGAGATGCAATCCCGCCCGCAGCAATACGCCATCCACGACCGACCAGAAGAGTGCGATCGCAAGAACACCTGCGATGACCTGCGAGACGCGGCGCGGAACGTATCGTGATAGCCATCCCGACAGGAACAGACAGGTGAACCGAAACAGCCGGCCGATCAGAACAGCAACGAAGAAGGTGACGATTGCGACGAACGCGACGCTGAAGGGTTCAGCGGTATCGACGCGCTCCATGTGCCACAAGTCGCGAATGGAATTCTGCCAGTCGACAACTCGCCGAAGGAAGATTACGGCCAGCACGACGCCGAGTACGCAAACGATCAGGTTGCCGCGCAGCCTGCCAACACCGGGGACCCGCAGTTCCAGGTACTTCCAGAGCCAGCTGAAGGCCACCCCGAAGAAATATCCCACGGCCGCGGCAATGCCGGACAACACGCCTTGAATCAAATAGGAGCGTGGCATCAGGCTCGGCGTCAGCGACGCGGCGAAGAAGATGAAGCCAAGCGCCAACCCAGGCGTCGAAAGCGATACGAACAGGCGCAACAGCAAACGTTTCATGCGTTCCCTCTCATGCGTCTTGCGCCGGTAAAGGCAGCACGACCGCCCAGCCTGCCTACATCTGAAGTCCGAGGAACTTGAACGGCTGAGAGTCCTTGAACTCCTTTGTCGCGTCCCCGGAATAGGTGTGGTCCTGGTTCTCGCCCAGGTCGAGTTTCTTCACCTTACCGCTCCCCTTGGAGAAGTCGATTGCCTTGAGATCGACCCAGAACGTATTGGGTGTCAGGGCCGACTCGAAGAAATACAGCATGCGCTTGTGGTCGACGACGGTCCGCCAGCGCGTCGACGAAATGTTCGGCTCTTCGGGCGTGTTCAGGCCATAAGGGACCGAGGTGTTTCGAATGACGCTGAAGACACTCGCCAATGCCCTGTTGGGGTCCTCATCCTTGGGAATGGCATTCACATAGAACGAGGCGCGCGCGAAACGGTCGGACGCCCGATTTGTGCCCGGCAGCATGACTGTCCCGCCGATCTGCTTCCAATAGGTGTTCAGCGCCAGTTGCTCATCGAAGGTCGGCGAATTCGTCATCACCTGGTATTTGCGGTCGTGGTGAATGACCTGCTTGCCCTTGATATATTCGACGATCGCGCTGTCGCCGGTCTTGTCGGACATGGATAGATGAAGCGTCGTGAGCCGGTTCTCACCTGGCACGTTGTCGCTGACAATCGTGAAGGGTTCCTTTCCTAACGCCGCTACAGCCTCGTCGACGGTCGCAAAGTTATCGAGCACATACTGCCCCCACGCGGCGATCGTCAGGCCGGGCTTGCTGTCCTTGTCAAACTTCGGATACTCGGATTCGACGAGCCAGAGCAGATTGACATTAAGGCCCGCCTCGTTGAGCCCATCGGTCGTCGATACGTCGTATCCCGTCGCAACAACGCTGCCGTATTTCGCGGTCCACTTGATCGAGTTTGGCCCCGCCTCACCATTGCGTTCAATGCCGCGCGGCAGCACCCACAGGTTCGTAGCAACGTCGCTCTTCCAATCCATCGACCGCGCGGTGATGATGTTGCCGTCAGGGCCGAGATAGACCAATCGCGTGCATGCCTGAGCCGCCGATTGCCCGAAGACCATCATCGATCCGACGGCGAACGCAACAAGCGAACGAGCCAGAGGGTTATTGCCGAAGATCATCCGCTACTCCATTCGTTGTTTTGAACTGAACTAGAAGCGCATCGAGAAGCCGACGACCGGCCCATGTTGGCTGACATCCCAGCGAAACTTGTTCGCGCCGGTGAAATCGTCGTTCTCATAGTCCTGATACAACAGACGATAGCCTGCACGCAGGATCGTCGGCTTGCCGAACATCTCCATCCGGTACCCGAGATACGCCTGCGCATTGACGCTGACCTTTGAGCCGACATCGAAACCGCCGACGTCAGCCTCGGCAAACAGGTTCCAACGGTCGGTGAGGTCGGCGTTCATTCGAAGGCCGATGAATGGATCGGCCCAGTCAGAACTCTTCGTCGAACTGACGCCAAAGGCAGAAACGTCTGCCTTCAGTTCTGTCCAGCGAACGCCGACTGTCGGCTCGAAGGATATTGTGCGCGGCTTTCCAAAGACGGTCTGCCCGCCAAGTTCTACTTCATACGCTTTGAAAAACGCCCCCGCAGCAAGTGTCGTGGTTTTTATGTCGATCCCGATCTCATGCGCGAAGACCCGCTCATCCTGGCTTGTCTGAACATGCTGCCCGTCGAAGTAGACACCCCATTTGCCGTTCGTGACTTCGACGTTGCCCATCAGCGCGAGATCGAGATGGTCGAAGATTTCAGAGAACGGCACGTCCACGTCGGTATCGAAGCCGGCAAGCGACGCGTTGCCTTTCAGGGAGGCTGCCCACACATAGGGGCTGACAATCACTGCCCATTCGGGTTCCGGCTCCATGCGTTCGGCATCAAAATCGGCAGCCCTGGCTGCCGAAAACACAATCGACGATAGGCAGAAAACGAGACTAAAAAGGCTCCTCGGCAGGCAAGGCGAGAATCGAAGCATTCTTAGCCTCCGTTGGGGACGCCATGCACTTTACTATCTGAAAGCGCAAATTCAAGGGACGCACGAGGGAGTAGACGCAGACAAGAGGGCTCCCGAACACCGTCCGGGAGCCCTCTTCCTCCTTAGGGATTTACCGTTCAGGCCGCGTACGACATGCGTCCGGCGCTGGTTCCGCCGGCAGCCCGTAGTCTGAAATTGGCAAGCAACGTGCTCAACTGCCGGCTTTCGTCGGCCAGCGTCTGGCTTGCAGCCGTGGTTTCCTCGACCATCGCGGCATTCTGCTGCGTCATCTGGTCCATGTGATTGACCGAAGTGTTGATCTCGTTGAGCCCCGTCGCCTGCTCGCGAGCCGCAGTCGCGATTGAAATGACGTGATTGTTCACGCGGTTGACCAGTTCCTCGATTTCGAGCAACGCATCCCCAGTCGAACGCACGAGCGTCACGCCGTTGTTTACCTCGCTTGCCGAGGTGCTGATCAGCACTTTGATCTCCTTCGCTGCATTGGCGGAGCGCTGTGCCAATTCGCGCACTTCCTGTGCGACCACGGCGAACCCGCGTCCCGCCTCGCCCGCGCGCGCTGCCTCCACTCCGGCATTGAGTGCGAGGAGGTTTGTCTGGAAGGCAATCTCATCGATGACGCCGATAATCTGGCCGATGCGGTTCGACGAATCCTCGATCCGGTTCATCGCGGTGACTGCGTTGCGGACGATATCGCCAGACTTGCCGGCGCTGGTCTTGGTTTCCGCCACCATCTCGCGGGCTTCTGCTGCACGTTCGGAAGCGGTCCGCACCGTCGCAGTGATCTCGTCGAGAGCTGCCGCCGTTTCTTCCAGCGCAGCCGCCTGCTGCTCGGTACGCTTCGACAGATTGTTGGTCGCCTCGCTGATGTCGCCGGCGCTGTCGTTGACGACGCTGGTCGACTCCGCGATCGCCCGGATCACGCCGTTCAGTGCGTCCACAGCGGAATTGAAGTCGGAGCGCAGCTTGGCATAATCCTGGCCGAGATCGCCGATCGACACGGTCAGGTCGCCCGCAGCCAGTTTCTCAAGTCCCGCGCCGAGCGACTGGATCGCGAAGGTCTGGCGATCCGCTGCCGAGCGCCAGTTGGCCTCGTTGCCGCGACGCTCCTCCTCGATCTGCAACTGGTGCTGGCTCTCGCGATCCCGCATCAGGGCCCGCTCGCGGACGGAATCCCGCAGCACAAGGAGAGACTTCGCCATGGCGCCGATCTCGTCGCGCCTGTCGTGGTCGACAATATCGACGGCGCCGGCTTCATCGGCAATGGCGTTCATCGCACCCTTCAGCCGGGCGATCGGCGCCGTGACGCTGCGCACAATCCCGAAGGCCACGGCGATAATCACGATCGCGCCGACGAGGCAGGCGCCGGCGGCCCAGATCGCATTCTGGCGATAGAGCGCCGCAAGATCGTCAGCATAGACGCCGGTACCGACCACCCAGCCCCAGGGCTCGAAACCGACCACGTGAGAATATTTCAGCACAGGATCCGCTGCACCCGGCTTCGGCCAGTAGTAGTCGACGAAGCCCTCACCGCTCCTCTTCACGGTGTTGGCGAACTCGACGAAGATGAACTTGCCAGTCGGATCCTTGTTCTGCGACAGGTCCGTTCCGCTCAGCTCCGGCTTGATCGGATGCATGATCATCGTCGGACGCATGTCGTTGATCCAGAAGTAGCCGTTGTCGCCGTAGCGCATGGCCGAAATCACTTCCTTCGCTGCACCCTGCGCCTGCTCCCGCGTCATCGCGCCGGATTGTTCCAGCTTGTAGTACTTCTGGAAGATGGCGATGGCCGTGGCATCCATTTGCGCAAGACCGTGCTTGCGCTCGCTCTCCAGCTTCGCGTGCGAATAGCTGAGGAAGAAGGTGATCGCGAGCACCAGAATAGCCAGTGCCAGTGCCACGAGAGAATAAAGGCGGGTAGAAATCTTGACGTTACGCATTGAGCCCCGGCAGTTCAGAATTTAATAATGGTCGAATACTGCTATGCGGGTCTTACCGGATGGTGAATTTGAATTGGATTTTATTGAACTGCCGTAAGGCGAGAGATTTCGCCAGGGACTCACTTCTCGCGACAAAGCATTGATTTATTTCAACAAGCTTCCGCCCATACAAACACGCTAGGTAAGATCTTATAGAACTATGGTAGCAGTCTGCGGCGTTGTACGCATCGCCACCGGACCAGGCCGCGTTTCGCTTTAAAGGCATCTGCGCTAGGGTCCCTCGGAATCGTTGTCCCCGTATCACTGAACAGGAGCCTTCCATGACCGACGCCAAGCCGAATGGCGCGCTGACCCTTCGCACAGTGGCCATGCCGGCCGACGCCAATCCAGCCGGCGACATTTTTGGTGGCTGGGTCATGGCACAGATGGACCTTGCCTCGGGCATCACCGCATCCGAACGCGCCAAGGGCCGCGTCGTCACCGCTGCCGTCAAGGAAATGGCCTTCGCCCTACCGGTGAAGATCGGCGATACGCTGTCAGTCTTCACGACTATCGAACGCGTCGGCCGCACGTCGATCACACTGTCGGTCGAGGCCTGGGCGACCCGCGCACGATATAACAACATGGAAAAGGTGACGGCCGCGACCTTCATCATGGTCGCCCTCGACGAAAGCGGCCAGCCGACGCCGGTTCCCGCGGAGTAGGCATGGAAACGGTCGCCTCGCCGGAGGTCTTTCTCCACATCAAGGTCGTGATGGGGATGGTGATCTCGCTTAGCCTTGCGCGGCTGCTGACCGGGATCGCCGGCATTATCCAACACCCCGGAAAGGCGAAGCCCTATGCCGTGCATCTCGGCTGGGCGGCCTCCATGTTCCTCTTCATCATCCACATCTGGTGGTGGGAGTACCGGCTGCAGGCCGTACCGGTGCTCCATTTCGGCGTCTATTTGTTTCTCATCTGTTTCTGCGGGCTGTTCTTCATGTTGTGCGCCCTGCTCTTCCCCGCTTCGCTGGATGAGTACGGCGGCTACGAGGAATATTTCTACTCCCGCCGCAAGTGGTTTTTCGGCACGCTCGCCATCACCTATGCTGTCGACATCGTCGATACGGCGATCAAGGGAGCCGATCACATCCAGTCGCTCGGCTGGGAGTTTCCGGCGCGCAACGTCGTCTACATCGTACTCTGCTGTATTGCCGCCTGGACCGGAAGCCGCCGCTTCCACACTGCTTTTGTCTGGCTCAATCTCGTCTATCAGATCAGCTTCATTTTCCGCATCTACGATGTCCTCGGATTATGATGCGCAACTTTTTGGTTGCCAATTGGTCGCGGATATGCGATTAAAAAGGCAACCAGGAGGTTGCTGATATGTCTGATCGCATCGAGAAGATCATCGAACTGAACGCGCCCGTCGAACGCGTCTGGAAGGCCATCACCGATCACCGCGAGTTCGGCGAATGGTTCCGCGTCCAGCTGGACGGACCCTTCGTGCCCGGAGAGAATTCGACCGGCCACATAACCTATCCCGGCTACGAGCACATCCGCTGGCAGGCGACCGTCAAACGCATGGAGAAGCCCGAGCTCTTCTCCTTCACCTGGCATCCCTACGCCATCGATCCTGATGTCGACTATTCCGGCGAACCGCCGACCCTCGTCGAATTCCGCCTGGAGCCGACGCCGTCAGGGTCGCGCCTGACGGTGACGGAGTCAGGTTTCGACAAGGTCCCGCCGCATCGCCGCGAGGAAGCCTTCCGGATGAACGACGGCGGCTGGGCCGAGCAAATGAAAAACATCAAGGAATACCTCGATCGCTAACATTGAATTCCGCCGCGACAATGCGGCCCCCCTGTTTGCCGCCTTGGGAGACCCGACGCGCCTGTCGCTGCTGACAACCCTCAGCGACGGGTGCGAGCGCTCGATCGCCGGCCTCTCCGCCGGCACCGAGCTTACCCGCCAGGCGATAACGAAACACCTGCATGTGCTGGAACAGGTCGGCCTCGTCCGCTCCACCAAGGTCGGGCGGGAAAGCCATTACGCCTTCCAACCCGATCGGATCGGCGAGATGCGCGCGTATCTCGACAGCGTCTCCCGGCAATGGGACGACGCGCTCGAGCGCCTGCGCGCCTTCGTGGAGCGTTAGGCCCCTGGCGTGCAGCAAGCCACCAGTCAGACCTCAGGCGCGGAAGATGAACGATGCGCCGATCGCGATCAGGGCGAAGCCAATGGCGTGGTTCCACGTCAGGTTCTCGCCGAGCCAGAAGACGGAGAAGCCGGAAAAGACGATAAGCGTGATCACCTCCTGCATCGTCTTCAGCTGTGCCGTCGTGTAGACGGCCGAACCGATACGGTTGGCAGGCACGGCAAGGCAGTATTCGAAGAAGGCGATCGCCCAGCTGACGACAATGGCGATATAGAGCGCCGCGCCTTTGTGCTTGAGATGCCCGTACCAGGCGAAGGTCATGAAGATATTTGAGGCGAAAAGCATGACAACCGGCCAGATGGCGGTTGGGCTAAGGGCAAAAGGCATGGTCGATTCCTGGAGTTAAAGGTGGCGGCAGCATGTATCGCCAATTTTCCGCTCCGCAAGGGGTTACCCCATCTTGTCGCCTCATGCACGCCCGGTAACTGAAATCGATGCCCGTCAGCCAGCCTCAAAAGCACAATCCATGATTGATGTTGATTGGTGTCAATTCCTCCAAAGCTGTGCGCCTAATAGGGAAGGCATCCGCAGATTGACAGTCCGATACGCTGCAACGCAAGGCACTGCCGCGCATCGCCGGTCCGGATGGCCTCACCAGACGTCTGCCGGAGGGGACGCGCCATGGACACGATCACAGATATCAACAAATCCAGTTTGGCTGGCCTGCTTGCGGCGCTCGCGACGGCGAAAATGAAGGTCGGTTCGATCGCCAATGCCGATGGCAGCTATACCGTTACCTACGAGCCCTTGCCTTCCGCATCGGACGGAGCCCAGCTCAGCGAGACTATGCCGAGCACACCGCCCGTTGCCAACATGGATAGCCCTGCCCCGGCGCCAGCAGGCGCGCATGGACCCTTCGTCCACGCCCGCGCGATCGCGCCGAAAACGATCCTTTATACCGACGCGGACGGGCGTGACGAAATCCGCGAAGGCGGCTCGCGCTCCTGGCGTAATTGCAACGCCGGCAATATCCGCAAGGGCGACTTCTCGATCAATTGCGGCGCCATCGGCGATGACGGCAGCTTCGCGATCTTTCCCGACGAGGAGAGCGGGAAGGCGGCGATCATCGCCCTGCTGAGAACGACCGCCTACATCAAGCTCACCCTCAAGCAGGCAATCTTCCGCTATGCGCCGCCGAACGAGAACCAATCCGAAGACTACGCCAAGTTCATCCGTGACAAGACCGGCATTGCGCTGACGGCGGTTCTCGCCGACCTCAAGATGGACGACTTCCGCAAGATCGCGAAATTCATCCAGGTCGTCGAGGGCTGGAAACCTGGCACAATCAGGCCGAACGGACCGCCTGCGCCGCTGATCGGCGCAGGCGCGGCCATCGGCGTGGCGTCGTCGGCGGCGTCGGCGGCGTCGGCCACGCAGGACTGGATGGCCATTGCTCGCCGGGAAGCTGCCCTTCCCGCACATGAACGCAGCCAATGGCCTGATCCCGGAGAGAACCCGCGCATCCTGAACTATTTCAAGGTCTGCGCCCATGGTTCGAGGTTGATGGTTGCGACGAAGTCGATTGGTGCGCCGCCTTCGTCAACTACTGCCTTGTCACGAGTGGGCACATGGGCACCGACCATCCAAGCGCCCGCTCCTTCTTCTGGAACAAGAAGAAGCAGTTTCATGTCCTTCAAGCCCCGCAACCAGGCGCGATCGCGGTTCGCCGCTACGCCCCCTTCTCCGACGCGAGCTGGGCAACGGGAAACGGCCATGTCGGCTTCGTGGTCTCCTGGACCAGCACGACGGTAACGCTCCTCGGCGGCAACCAGGGCAACACGATCTGCGAGAGGACATTCCCCCGTCTGGAGAAGAACGCAGCAGGCGCAAAGCAATCCGAATTCGTCGCCTTCCTGATGCCGGTCATCGTGTAGCAGCAGGCCCCGATCCGCGGAATGCCTGACGACGCCGAGGACCAGCGCTGCGTCGTCAGTCCCTATTGGACAAGATAGCCAAGGACTGCCGCGTTTATCAGGTCGATGAAGAAGGCGGAAACGAGCGGCAGAATGATGAACGCCATGCTGGAGGCACCGTGAATCTTGGTGACCGCTGTCATATTGGCGATAGCCGTCGGTGTGGCGCCTAGCGCGATACCGCCAAAGCCGGCGGAAATCACTGCAGCGTCGTAGTTCCGCCCCATCGCCGGGAACACGACGAAAAGGATGTAGATGACGGTCACGCACGTCTGCGCCCCGAGCACCAGGATGAGCGAGAGCCCTAGGCCGCTCAAGGCCCAGAGCTGCATGCTCATCAGCGACATCGAGAGAAACACGTTCAACGAAAGATCGGATATCAGCGACAGCGCACGGCTCCGCGTCGGCCATGGCAGGCGTGGAGCCGCCAACGGGACGACATTGGTCATCACGATGGCCACCAGAAGGCAAACGACGAAAAGCGGGAGCTTGAAGCCGGTCTCCTCGATCACCTCCTCCAAGGCATATCCCGTCAGGATCGCGATGTTGGTGACGAGCAATGTCCTCAACAGGCTGACCGCGCTGACCTCATCGTCATGTTCACGCGCCGACTTATGCGACACCCCGATCGTCAACTCTTCGTTCGCCGCTCCGCTCAGGTGGTATCGGGCGATCAGTCGCTGTGCGATCGGCCCGCCGATAAGGCTGGCGATGACAAGGCCAAGCGTTGCGCTGGCAATGCCGACTTCCATGGCGTTGGTGACCCCGAAGCGGCTCGAAACGATTGGAGCCCAAGCGATCGTTGTGCCGTGTCCGCCAATGAGCGAAATCGAGCCGAGCAGAATGTCGATGCCCCTGGGCAGGCCGAGCGCCGCGCTTGTTCCAATGGCCGTCAGATTCTGGATGATCAGGAAGGCGACCGTTATGACCAGAAGGATCAGAAAAGGCCTGCCGCCGGCGGCAAGATCGGTGAGCCGGGCGTTGAGACCGATACCTGTGAAGAAATAGAGAAGCAGCAGATCGCGTGCCTGAAGCGCGAAGCTGATCTCGATGTCGAACAGCGTGTATGCGAGGAGCGTCACCGCCGCCGCAAGCATCCCGCCTGTCACCGCCTCCGGAATGCTCCACCGCGTCAGAATGGGGAAAAGATGGTTCAGAGTTGCCCCAGCAAAGAACACCAGAATTGCAATCGTGAAAGACAGTAGCCCCGGAACCTGAATTGCCGCCACGCGCCACCCTTCCCCAAGATTCGCCACATCTGCCGCGGCGACGGTTTGCTGCCGGAAATCTGGCACACGACGCGGGATTGAGCCAGAAAAATACGCGCGATACTGGCAGGGAAAACGGCCGCGGCATCCCAACCTCAGGGACTTCTGCCGCGACGCCGCATTTTGGAATCCTTGAACCTTCATGCTCACCTTTGAAAAGGGCGTGCATGGAAGACGAAGAGCGATGCATTGCCGCCGCTCCTCGCCCAGCCTATGCCGCACCACCCGGCTATTGCCTCAGGTCAGGTTCTTGCGTCGCTCGAGCTCGGCCGTAGTCGGCTGCTCGAATTCGAACGAGCCGGTGACGATGTCGCCGTCACGAACATACTTGTTCGCAGTAACGCCGGAGCCCGAAACCCGCGAGCTGACGAGCTTCAGTTTGCCCGGAAAGGCGCCGTCAGCGAACAGCTTCTTGCCCTTGCCGAGCACGACGGGAAAGAATGAAATATTCAGCTCGTCGACCAGGTCGTTCTTGAAAAGCGTCTGCAGGAAGTCGGTTGACCCTTGTGTCAACAGGTGCGGTCCATCGCCGCCTTTCAACGCCTTGAGCGCGCCGACCACATCGGCACCGAGCACCTGGCTGTTCTGCCAGCTGGGCACAAAGTCCGGGTTGCGGGTCGCGACATATTTGGTGATCCGATCGAAAAGTGGACCGATCGGGTCGTCGGCCGCGACATAGGGCCAGTGCGCGGCGAAGATGTCGTAGGTCTTGCGGCCGAGCAAAAGATCGAAAGGATTGGCGAACATCTCACCCACGGTCTCGCCCATCGCCTCGTCGAAATAGGGAGCGGCCCAGCCGCCATGCCTGAAGTCGCCGATCGGGTCCTCGTCCGGACCGCCCGGCGCCTGCATGATGCCGTCGAGACTGACGAATGCACCAGTGATGATCTTCCTCATGCCTGTTCTCCTTTGTGGCCGTTTAGGCTGCTGACGGCGGCTTTCTCGAGCGAGCCGGCCGGTGTTGACGACTTAATTGTTCTTGGCGAGAACGCGGCCGGCCATGGCGGGATGGATCTCGAACACTGGGCCTGCCTCGGACTCGCTCGCTGACATTAGTCTTGTCTTCGTATTGCGCTCAGCTGAGTTCTTGGGCGAGCCCGATGAGAACCCCTTCAGGCCCCCTGATATAGCAGAGCCGATATATATCTTTGTACCGGACGACTTCGCCCACGAGTTGCGCGCCGCGCCTGCGGAGCCTTTCAAGCGTCTCGTCGATGTCGTCCACGGCGAACATGACGCGGAGGTAGCCTAGGGCGTTGACCGGGGCGTTCCGGTGATCTGCGACGACATCAGGCGCAAGGAAGCGGGAGAGCTCAAGCCGGCTGTGTCCATCGGGTGTGCGCATCATGGCAATCTCGACACACTGATGGGCCAGTCCAGTGACACGTCCGGCCCATTCTCCCTCGATCGTGGCCCGCCCTTCGAGCTCGAGGCCGAGCTCGCGAAAGAATTCAATCGTCTCTCCGAGGTCTTCGACGACGATTCCTACATTATCCATCCGCTTGAGCGCCATGCTTCCAATCTCCAAGGTGTCGTTCCAATCTACAAGGTGTCGCCTAGTACTGTCCGCGTCAGACGCTTGAATCCGGACGGCCTCAAAACGCCACCCGGCTTTCAAACGTCTCTTACACTCCAAGGACGATCGCCCATGCGACGTGCCGACAACCGTCTGAGATAAAATCGAACCTGTAAGGCGCTATCCTGTCGGGCGTCGTCGACTGGGCGAAGTGACCTGAAGCCGATGACGAGGCGTCCTGCAATCACTCTCGTTCCATCCGCACCTCAACAGCAAACGCCGTCAGTTGATGCACGCGGATACAACCAGAGCGTTTACCACAAAGCGAACGCCCCAATTTCGGTACGGAAATTTCCGCCAAGCCTCTAGTTATAAATAGTTATCGCGACAAAAGGTTATTCGTGAAATACATATATAGGTTGCAATCGCGCAACCAAGATATGTAAGCATAAATAGATCGATACCGGCAAAGCGCCCGTCAGCTGTCTGGCGGCGATGATACCGCTTGCGAAAGAACGATAGCCTGAGACCTCAGACATATTGAAGACAACAGTAGATCAATCGTCGGTCTGAACAGTTACCGCCATGCGCATTGACATCCTAGGCCGACAAGCCCTGTGGAGAGAAGCCATGCCTTTTGATCTTACCCAGCCGCTCTCGTGGGAGAGCGCGGCAGGAGACGCAGCGGTGATGCTCGACGAGCTCCAACCGAACATCGTCAAGGCGCACACCCGCGAATTCCTGACCGTCCTGTTCCTGAAATTCACCGACCCGGCCGGCGGCCGGGCCCTGCTGAAATCGCTGTCGCAGCCACCGGCCGGCGCGCTGCTCCTGAAAGCCGCGCGGACTCACTTGATGGAGGTCAAGGCGTTCAAGGCCAACGGCACCAAGGGAACCCCCTATGTCGGAGTCGGCATCACGCGCCACGGCTACACGGCCCTGCAAGTCCCCGACCCGACGATCCCGCAGGACGGCTCGTTCCTGGCGGGCATGAAGAACGCCGCGCTGAACGACCCGGCTCCGGCGAACTGGGATCCGCATTTCCGCGACGTCATCGACGCCGTCATCCTGGTCGGCGACCAGATGTCCGGGCCGCGCATCGCAACCGGGTTCTTGCCGCAGTCCATCAACTGATCCAGGCCGCCCACGGTGTTCAGATCCTCGGCGAGGAAAAGGGCCACGGTCTGCACAACAAGAACGGCGACGGCATCGAGCACTTCGGCTACGTCGACGGCCGCAGCCAGCCGCTGTTTCTCACCGAGGAAATAAACGACGAGCGGCTAACCGCCGACGGCACCAGTAACTGGGATCCGGCCTTCGGGCTGAACCGCGTCATCGTCCCGGATACCGCGGCGCCCGATCCGACGAGGCATTTCGGCAGCTACTTCGTATTCCGCAAGCTCGAGCAGAACGTCAAGCTGTTCAAGAAGCAGGAGAAGGCGCTGGCAAAGCGGCTGCATCTGAGGGGCGACGACGCCGAGCGAGCCGGCGCCATGCTGGTCGGCCGCTTCGAGGACGGCACGCCGTTGACGACCCAGTTCGCCGACGGCAACCACCATCCCGTTCCCAACGACTTCAACTACGACAGCGATCCGAACGGCGCGCCAAGTGTCCGTTCTTCGGCCATATCCGCAAGGTCAACCCGCGCGGTTCCGGCGGCTTCGAGCCGGTCGAGGGCGAGCGCCTGCACATCATGGCGCGGCGCGGCCAGACTCACGGCGTGCGCACCGACCAGCCCAATGACGGCCGGATCGACAACAAGCCGAGCAAGGATGTCGGCCTGCTGTTCATGGCCTTCAATGCAAACATCGCGCAGCAGTTCGAATTTGCGCAAGGGACATGGGCAAACAATCCGGGCTTTCCCCGGGTGCCCGCAGGCGCCGGCAGCCCCGGTCTCGACCTGGTGATCGGCCAGAGCCCCAACCCACGCCCCGATATCGATTGTCCGGCGCAATGGGGCGGCTCGACGATGACCACCACGACCGCACCGCCGCAGGCAGTGACCATGAAGGGCGGCGAATACTTCTTCATGCCGTCGCTGGCCTTCTTTCGCAGCCTCCCCTAGCCGGTCGGTTCCCGTTTACGCATCGAACACTCCTCACCCCTGTGCCCGTGGCAGGGGTGAGCCGCAAGAGCGAGACCGAGTGCGTGTTCGCACCCGACGTCCCAGACGCCCAAGCTTTTCAGCCACTATACAGCCCGCATGCAAATGAGGCGCACATCATCTGCCGCGACGGGCTTCCCTTTTCTCCGGGCCGCGACACTTTTCCTGGTGAGACAATTGGCAGTTACGCGTGACGGCGACCGGCGCCACCGTTGGCCGCCCAACATCGGGAGGAGGACATGGCGGAAACCACAGTCAATGTCCGCTACATGGTCGATGATGTCGAGGCAGCCATCGCCTGGTACACGACGCATCTCGGCTTTTCCGTTCTGACGAATTACGCTCCCGCCTTCGCGGATGTGCGGCGTGGAGCGCTGCGGCTGCTGCTCAGCGGACCGACCAGTTCCGCGGGACGGCCGATGCCGGACGGCGAACTGCCCCGCCCCGGCGGTTGGAACCGCATCCATCTGATCGTCGACGATCTGTCGGCGGAAGTGGCGCGCCTGCGCGGCGCCGGCGTCCAGTTCCGCAACGAGATCGTCACCGGACCGGGCGGGTCGCAGATCCTGCTGATTGATCCCTCCGGAAATTCCGTTGAGCTCTTTCAGCCGGCACGCGGATGACGCCGACCTGATATCCGCAAGCAGCCGTAACGCCGATGATCAGGACCGGGTGGCTTCAACGCCCCTGGACGCGGCACCCCCGCCACGTCACGCGTCGCTCCCCCATCAGTACTCTTTGCCCCTTCACTTTCGCGGTGACTCTCGCCATATTCCGCCCATGGCCAAAACTCCGAAGAAATCCGCCGCCCCTGTTGGCTTCGAGGAAGCCCCGCAGTCGTCCTTCGAGGGCGCTCCCCTGTCCGGTTCCGTTGCCGACTGGGTGAAGCAGCTGGAGGCCGATGCCGAGGCGTCAAGTGTCGAGACGCAACGCCAGATCGCCTCGAAGGCCGGCAAGCACCGCAAGAAGGTCGAAATCGCCGCCTCGAAGTCGGCGCGCGGCACGTCGATGGGCGGCTCGACCGATCCGAAGACCCGTGCGGCCGCCGGCCTCAATCCGGTGGCGGGCATGGACACGACGCTGGAGGAAGCCGCCTCATTGCAGGCCGGCACCGCCGTCACCGCCACTGTCGAGGCTTTGTCGGCGCTGATCGAGAGCGGCAACCCGCTGCACAAGAACGGCAAGATCTGGACGCCGCACCGCCCCGCCCGGCCGGACAAGTCCGAAGGCGGCATCTCGATCCGCATGAACAGCGAATATCAGCCCGCCGGCGACCAGCCGACTGCCATCAAGGACCTCGTCGAGGGCCTCGGCAATGGCGACCGCAGCCAGGTCCTGCTCGGCGTCACCGGCTCCGGCAAGACCTTCACCATGGCCAAGGTGATCGAGGAAACCCAGCGCCCGGCCCTGATCCTGGCGCCGAACAAGACGCTCGCCGCGCAGCTCTATTCCGAGTTCAAGAACTTCTTCCCCGACAACGCGGTCGAGTACTTCGTCTCCTACTACGACTACTACCAGCCGGAAGCCTACGTCCCGCGCTCCGACACCTATATCGAGAAGGAATCCTCGATCAACGAGCAGATCGACCGCATGCGCCACTCGGCGACGCGCTCGCTGCTCGAGCGCGACGACTGCATCATCGTCGCCTCGGTCTCCTGCATCTACGGTATCGGCTCGGTCGAAACCTATACCGCCATGACCTTCCAGATGAACGTCGGCGACCGCCTCGACCAGCGCCAGCTGCTCGCCGACCTCGTCGCCCAGCAATACAAGCGCCGCGACATGGATTTCCAGCGCGGCTCCTTCCGCGTCCGCGGCGACACCATCGAAATCTTCCCGGCCCACCTGGAAGATGCGGCCTGGCGCATCTCCATGTTCGGCGACGAGATCGACGCCATCACCGAGTTCGACCCGCTGACCGGCGCCAAGACCGGCGACCTGAAATCGGTGAAGATCTACGCCAACTCGCACTACGTCACCCCGCGCCCTACGCTGAACGCCGCCATCAAGTCGATCAAGGAGGAGCTGAAGCTCCGTCTCGTCGAACTCGAGAAGGCCGGCCGTCTCTTGGAAGCCCAGCGCCTGGAACAGCGCACCCGCTACGATATCGAAATGCTGGAAGCGACAGGCTCCTGCCAGGGTATCGAGAATTATTCGCGCTACCTCACTGGCCGTGACCCCGGCGACCCGCCGCCGACGCTGTTCGAATACGTCCCCGACAACGCCATCGTCTTCATCGACGAAAGCCACGTCACCATCCCGCAGATCGGCGGAATGTACCGGGGCGACTTCCGCCGCAAGGCGACGCTCGCCGAATACGGCTTCCGCCTGCCCTCCTGCATGGACAACCGTCCCTTGCGCTTCGAGGAATGGGACGCCATGCGCCCCGACACGATCGCCGTCTCGGCCACCCCCGGCGGCTGGGAGATGGACCAGTCAGGCGGCGTCTTCGCCGAGCAGGTCATCCGCCCGACCGGCCTGATCGACCCTCCCGTCGAGGTCCGCTCCGCCCGCAGCCAGGTCGACGACGTGCTCGGCGAAATCCGCGAGACCGCGGCCAAGGGCTACCGCACCCTCTGCACCGTGCTGACCAAGCGCATGGCCGAGGACCTAACCGAATACCTGCACGAACAGGGCGTCCGCGTCCGCTACATGCACAGTGACATCGACACGCTGGAGCGCATCGAGATCATCCGCGACCTCCGCCTCGGCGCCTTCGACGTGCTCGTCGGCATCAACCTCCTGCGCGAAGGCCTCGACATTCCCGAATGCGGCTTCGTCGCCATCCTCGATGCCGACAAGGAAGGCTTCCTGCGCTCCGAGACCTCGCTGATCCAGACGATCGGCCGCGCCGCGCGTAACGTCGACGGCAAGGTCATCCTCTATGCCGACAACATCACCGGCTCGATGCAGCGCGCCATGGACGAGACCGCGCGGCGCCGCGAAAAGCAGGTGGCCTACAACGAGGAACACGGCATCACGCCGGAGAGCGTCAAGGCGAAGATCTCGGACATCCTCGACTCGGTTTACGAACGCGACCACGTCCGCGCCGACATATCGGGCGCCTCGGGCAAGGGCTTTGCCGATGGCGGCAACCTCGTCGGCGGCAACCTGCAGACCCATCTCAACGCGCTGGAAAAGCAGATGCGCGACGCCGCCGCCGACCTCGACTTCGAGAAGGCCGCCCGCCTGCGCGACGAGATCAAGCGCCTCAAGGCCGCCGAACTCGCGGTCATGGACGACCCGATGGCACGCGAGGAAGCCCGCTCGCAGGAAGGCAGCGGCAAGAAGAGCGGCAAGCCGGCCGCAGGCGGCGGCTCGCTCTTCACCAAGCCCGGCCTCGACGACATGGGCCCCGGCACCGACACCGAAACCCCGCTCTTCCGCAAACCCGATCTCGACGATATGGGCCGCGACGTCGCCGACCCCGCTGGCAAGAGCCTCTTCCGCCGCAACAGCCTCGACGAAATGACCGTCGGCCGCACCGAAAAGCCGGTCGCCGGCCACCTGCCGGACAAGCCCGACGCCGCCAAGGGCACGAAGCGCTTCTCACGGCTGCTGGAAGGCCAGCCGGAGCGCGACGACGTCAGGCCGCTTGTGCGCGGCAAGGCGGGCGTGGGGAGTTATGAGGATCCGGTGGACCAGAAGCGCAAGGGGCGCACGAAGGGCAAGACGGGGCGGCCTGGGCAGTGATCGCCTCGGCCAGACCATTCCCTCTGTCGCGCCACCACCCACACTCCCCGTCATCCCGGACTTGATCGGGGATCCAGCAACCGCGCGTCCGCGCGGTGAATGAATCAGCAAACAACAACAATCTCCGCGCGATGGATATCGCGCCGCTGGGTGCCGGATCAAGTCCGGCATGACGGCCATCGCTGATTGCATTCTATCTCAGGAACACGCATCATCCGCTCATGAAGGGCTACGTCTACATCCTGACTTCGCAGCGCAACGGCACGCTCTACATGGGCGTGACATCCAACCCGCCGCGCCGCCTCTTCGAGCATCAGACCAACCTCACCCCGGGCTTCACCAGCCGCTACGGCGTCAAGACGCTCGTCTGGTTCGAGGAATACGACCTCGTCACCGATGCGATCGCTCGCGAAAAGACCATCAAGAACTGGCCGCGCAAATGGAAACTCGACCTCATCGAGACAATGAACCCCGACTGGCAGGACATCGCCCATTTCCTGCACGGCCCCTGAACTCGTGCCCACAACACCACCTCATCCGCGCGGCACTCGTCGCCAACTTACCCGTCACCCCGGACCTGATCCGGGGTCCAGCGCGCTCAAGTCCTTCAGCGCGAAAGACTCTCTTGCACCGCAGAAGCGGCGCCACTGGATGCCAGATCAAGTCCGGCATGACGGAGTGCAGAACGAGCATACCAAGGCAAACTCTGAGGTCGGACACCGCGCTCAAATCCTTGAGCGTGGAGACTCTTTGCACGGCAGACGCGGCGCCACTAGATGCCGGGTCAAGCCCGGCATGACGAAAGCGAGAACCCGCAAAGCCATTTAAGCGAACAAACTCGTCGACCTCACCGTCACCCCGGACCTGATCCGGGGTCCTCACGTGGTAATATTTCTCCAAAGCAGTTCTAATGCAGGCTGTGCAAAACCTGGCTTTATCTCTGGTGGTGTGTTTGACTTTTTCAACCACAAGGATCATGCATGACGGGAACACGGCGACCTGGAAGTGATGGTTCGGCCACATGGTGCGATCGGCAACAAGGTCCCGATCGCACTGATGAATCCGGGAGGCGCAACCAGCCCGCCCCCCCTGACACAAGCCGGAAAACTCCAGCCTCCGCTGGTCCAACGTTTGGGAGCGGATCATATTGATGTAATATCTCCAGAATTACTATTTAGTAAACTGAGCGAGATCAACGTGGATGATATTATAGCCGAGTTCAGCAAGGTCCGTTAGCCGGTCCTATCGGCACACGAGCGGGCCTCCGCAATAGAGGCCCGCATTGAGAAGTGCGGAGATCAGCGCATGTGAGCAAATTTATGCGCATGATTTGATGGGCCTACTTTCTTTCCTTTTACACGTTAGGTGAAATTCTACTCGAAATTCATCCCCACCCCTCCCAACACATGCCATCATCCCTCTCGTCCCGTCACGGATACACCGCAAGGCGTTGCGGCGAGGCGGGACCGGCGCGGGTGTGAGGGTCGGACGCAAATCCTCATGCACCGGGTCCGCAGAAAATGGTCTCCCTCCGGGGACGGCGGCGATCGCGCGAATGCGGCGTCGAGTTGAGCCCCGGACGTGCCTGTGTGGCACACATGGCCCCCAGGAGAAGTGAAGCTTCCTCGGGCAAGGCGGCAGAGGGACCGGAGTTGACGGCATAAACCGCCGAACGGGGCGCTCGACAGCGCCATTTTACACTTTTCAGATGAGGCTCTTTCGAGCACCCCGTCCGAACCCTGTCGCCCGCACGGGCCGGCAAACCGATGCCAGGATCAACCCACGGGCGGAACCAGCCGCGTGAAGGCAAAGCCGCGCGCCGCCGCCGGCGCACCGGCGAAGGAGAGACGGAGGCGCAGACATGATGGGATCCGCAGGGAAAACGGACGAAGCGACGATGAGCGAATGGGAACGCCGGATCGGCGACTACGGCACGCTGAGGCTGCGCCTGCGCACCGCCGAGATGCTCGGCCTGCCAGCGAGGGTCTGCGGCGTGCGCAACTGCCGCCGCACGTGATCCTGCCTGCTCGTCTTCACCCACAACAGGCTGCCGCTCTGCTACACCATGCTGACCGAGGACGAGCGGAAGGCGCATGACGAGTTCTTCGATTTCGCCGCCAGCGTCTACGAGGCGGCGCAGTCCGGCCATTTCGGCAATCTCTACCGGCTGCTGATCGACAAGCCGCCCGAGTATCACTATGCGGTGACCAAGATCGTCCGCCACGCCCTGCCGCCCGACCATCGCGCCCATGGCGGCCTCGACGCGATCGACAGGATCAGGGCCGGCCAAGCGCCCGCCGCGTGGAGCTGGAAAACACGTTTCCGGCGATGACCGCCGGAGCGGTACGGCGGCGCGTGCTCGTGTCGGACGATCTCGCACCGGACTGCAAGGCATCCTCTTCGGCCGCGCCGCCCGTTAAACTTGCTTCAACCCCTGGGTGGCATACCTGCCCCGGCAGCGCATAAGGAGACATTGCATGGCCTTCGTCGGCTTCAGGAACACCCACAACAACACGATCTATATCAACCCCGAGCAGGTCATCTACGTTTCCTCCTTCGAGGAAGACGTCACCATTGTCGCCTATGCCGTCACCGATGCCAGCGGCAAGCCCGTCGTGTCGCATGTGCGCGGCAGCGCCGACATCGTGCAGCACAAGCTCGCCAGCGCGGCTGCCCGCTAGGATTGCGCGCTCGAGGCGGTCACGGCCGAGGGGGCAAAGGCGCGCGGCGGTGCCGTTCCGGCACAGTTTCCGGAAACGGCACAGCAGTGGCTGTGAATGCTTACAATTCGTCAAGCGTCTGAATCTTTGGCGATTCCCGCTCCGGCGATTCTGGTGCCACAATATTGCCGCTTGCCTTTTGCTTCGAATGCTGTCACCAAATGCGGCTCTCGGGCATTTGCATGCCGGTGACTGGACTGATGTGGTAAAGCCTTCCGGCAGGAAGGCAGCGTGGGGGACACCCGCGTACGTAGACGTTCTTTCCCCGTTCGTGAACTACTCGACTGACCCTTCGCGCGCTGAATTTTGATGAGGGAGCGCGAAAGCTAAAGCCGTCCGTTTCCTCTCGCGGGGGATGGATACCAAACAGACTAAGGGAAAAGGACTATCCCAATGGCCACCAAGGGCACCGTAAAATTCTTCAACCAGGACAAGGGTTTTGGTTTCATCACGCCGGAAGGCGGCGCGAAGGACGTTTTCGTCCACATCTCCGCGCTCCAGGCTTCTGGCATCCAGTCGCTGCGCGAAGGCCAGCAGGTCACCTTCGACACCGAGCCGGACCGCATGGGCAAGGGCCCGAAGGCCGTGAACATCTCGGCTAACTAATTCATTCTCTGCTTCGGCAGGAAAGAGAACGGCGCTCCGCGAGGGGCGCCGTTTTTCGTTTGGCCGGTCGTAGCGTCGCCCTAGGCGCTGACCGTTTCCCGCGCGCCCTCGAAATCCACCGCCGCAAAGGCGGCGGCGATCACCTCGGGGCCTGCTCCCATCCTGACCGCGTCGGTCGAGAGAATCTGTCGGTAGCGCCGCGCGCCAGGCAGCCCCGTAAACAGCCCGACCATGTGCCGCGCCACCTGCTGCAGCCGCCCGCCGTTGGCGATATGGCGCTCGGCATAAGCCATCATCCGGCCGCGGATATCGCCCCAGTCAGCTTCGTCGGCAACCGCGCCATAGAAGCGATGGTCGACATCGGCAAGAATCGCGGCGTTCTGGTAGGCCGCACGCCCGAGCATGATGCCGTCGACGTGGTTCAAATGATCAGCCGCCTCGTCCAGCGTCTGGATGCCGCCGTTGATGCCGATAAAGACATCGGGCCGCGCCTCTTTCGTGCGGTAGACGATCTCGTAGTCGAGCGGCGGGATTTCCCGATTCTCCTTCGGCGACAGGCCCTTCAGCCAGGCCTTTCGGGCGTGGATCCAGACGGCGTCGGCACCGGCATCGAGCACACGATCGAGAAGATCGGGCAGAGCCGCTTCCGGATCCTGCTCGTCGACACCAATCCGGCACTTCACCGTGACAGGCACGTCGGCCACCGCCTTCATCGCCGCCACGCAGGCAGCCACCGTCTCCGGTGTCAGCATCAGGCAAGCGCCGAAGGTGCCTGACTGCACCCGGTCCGAGGGACAGCCGACATTGAGATTGATCTCGTCGTAGCCGTAAGGGCCAGCGATCCGAACCGCCTCGGCAAGTTTCGCCGGATCCGACCCACCGAGCTGCAGCGCCACCGGATGCTCCGCTCCGTCGAAGGACAGCAGCCGTTCGCGCGGCCCATGGATGATCGCATCGGCCACCACCATTTCCGTGTAGAGCAGCGCATTGCGGCTGATCTGCCGGTGAAAATAGCGGCAATGGCGATCGGTCCAGTCGATCATCGGCGCAATCGCGAAGATCGGCTGGCCCGACGTCAGGGCCTCGGCGTAGAAATTGGATGTCGTCATGCCGCGCTCATAGCGTAAAGGCAGGCAAAACGCCAGTTTTCCTCACGCAAGGCAGCCATGTCAGGATGCAAGGCGATGATGATGATGCGTTGTCGAACCACGCGTTCCCCCGCCGTTGCTTTCCGTCTAAGATGTCAGGACTCACGAACAGCAAGAGCGTGCAATGTCCCTTCCCGCCACCGTCATCCCGCTTCCGCATCCCGTCCTGCTTCCCGTCGAAGGCACAGCCGAGGCGTTCCCGGTACGCCGCGTTTACTGCGTCGGGCGTAACTACGCCGACCATGCGATCGAGATGGGCCATGACCCGAGCCGCGAGCCGCCGTTCTTTTTCCAGAAGAACGCCGACAATCTGCTGCCCGCAGGCAAGGACTTCCCCTACCCGCCGCTGTCCAGCGATGTGCATTTCGAGGTCGAGTGTGTGCTGGCGCTAAAAGCCGGCGGCCAGGATATCGCCGCCGACAAGGCGCTCGACTGCATTTATGGCTACGCCGTCGGCATCGATTTCACACGTCGCGATCTACAGGCCGAGGCGAAGAAGCTCGGCCGCCCCTGGGAAGTCGCCAAGGCCTTCGAATATTCAGCACCGGTGTCGCCTATCGTCCCGGCAAGCCAATTTGGGCATCCCTCGGCGGGCCGGATCTGGTTGGAATTGAACGGCAAGCGCGTCCAGGATGGCGACCTCAACCAGATGATCTGGAAGGTGCCTGAGATCATTGCCGAACTCTCGAGACTCTTCATCCTGGCGCCGGGCGATGTCATCATGACCGGTACGCCGGCAGGCGTCGGCGCCGTAAAGAAGGGCGACCGTGTCGATTGCGGCATCGACGGCATTTCCACGCTGTCGATCAACGTGGCCTGAGGGGAGACGTCATGCCTGTCTACGCGCTTGGCGAATTGATGCCGGACCTGCCGCCATCAGGCAACTATTGGATCGCCCCGGATGCCCATGTCATTGGTCAGGTGTTACTTGGCGTCGACGTCGGCGTCTGGTTCGGTGCAGTGCTGCGCGGCGATAACGAGCCGATCACCGTCGGCGCGGCGACGAACATCCAGGAAGGCGCGATGCTGCACACCGATCCGGGATTTCCCGTAACGATCGGCGAAGGCTGCACCATCGGTCATCACGCCATCGTCCACGGCTGCACGATCGGCGACAATTCCCTAATCGGCATGGGTGCCACGGTGCTGAATGGCGCCAAGATCGGCAACAACTGCCTCGTCGGCGCAAATGCGCTGATCACCGAGGGCAAGGAGTTTCCGGATAATTCCTTGATCGTCGGCTCGCCGGCGCGCGTGGTCCGCACCCTGGACGAGGCGGCGATCGCCGGGTTACGCCGCTCAGCCGAAAAATATGTCGGCAACTGGCAACGTTTCGCGCGGGACTTGCGCCCACTCTGAACTGTTAGAACAGCAGACCGACGCCGGTCACGTTCTTGACGGCCATCTTCACGAGATCGAAAACGGCGTTCAGGATCTTCTGCGCGGCGACATAAAGGAGGAATTCGAACTCGGCCACGCGCTGTTGAGATTGAGTACGAGAAGATGCAGCGTCAGGTCAGCAGACTTGGCGGTGATCGTCTCGCCGCAAGCTGCGCCATGACCTTGGCGGTCTTCTGCGCGATGAAACCCAGCTGGTAGGTCATCTCGTCGCGAATGGCGGTCCATTGGCCCTTTGCCGTCGCGGCAGCGACGGACAGCAGGCCTTCAAGCAGTTCTTCGGCAGATTCCGGTGCGAAATTCGCGTCAACAGACATGGCTGTCCCCCCTATTTCAATGACCCCTCCATCGTTCTGGCTATGCCTCAGGTGTTCTGAACGATCGTAATATTGTCCGTTTCGTTGGCCCGCTGACCCTTGGCCTCGAACTTCGCCCGGGATGCTTCGATCGCCTGCCGGCAGCGTTCGATGTTGTCGGCCACGAGCTGTGCGGCGCGCGCAGATGGTTTGCCCTGGAGATAAGCCGTGCGCCGCCCTGCGATATCGCCCGCGTCCTTCACCATGGCGAGAGCTTCGATGTAATATCGATTTTCGTCAGGCTCGAATGTGCGCCGTCAAGCTTCGTATAGACGGCCTCGTTGTAAACAGGCGCCAAGATGGAACATCCGCTGAGCGGAATTGCCAATATCAGCAAAGATAGATGACATTTCGGCATGTGTGAGTCCCCAGCCCCGCCGAACATCATAAACCAGCTACAAATACAATCAATACTTACATAAACAATAATCAGCAATCATAAAGAGAATTTGGTTGAGCGGTCAGGCCTAAGCGGCACACGCCTCACACAGACCACGGATCTCGATCGTGGTCTTCTCTGCCTTGAACTTCTTGCCGCGCGTCCAGTCCATGAGGCGGTGATCGACCTCGTGGTCGTGGAACTCCATGACATGCCCACAGCTCTCGCAGATCGCGAAGGCGACGATGCCGTGACTGTGGCAGTTCTGGTCCGGATGGGCGCAGGCGACGAAGGCGTTGATGCTTTCCAGCCGGTGCACCACGCCATACTCGAGCAGCTTCTCGAGGGCGCGGTAGACCTGCAGTGGCGCGCGAAAACCATGATCGCGCAGCTTGTCGAGGATCGTATAGGCGCTGAGCGGTCCGTCTGCCTTTTCGAGTACCTCGAAAACGAGAGCCTGGTTCTTGGTCAAAGCAGGTGCGTTCATGAACGTTGTCCTTCCAAGGCCTGCCCGCGCCCGCGCCTCGGCAGCAGGCTCAGAATGAAAAGGATCAGGGCCGCGACGACGATCGAGGGGCCGGAGGGCGTGTCGTAGGTCAGCGAACCGAACAGCCCGCCGACCACGGCGACGGCGCCGATCAGCGAGGCGAAGACCGCCATCACCTCAGGCGTCGAGGCGAAACGGCGCGCTGCGGCCGCCGGGATGATCAGCAGCGAGGTGATCAGCATGATGCCGACGATCTTCATGGCGATTGCGATGACAACAGCCATCAGCAGCATGAAGAACAGCCGCGCCCGCTCCGGCTGCAGTCCCTCGGCCTCGGCAAGCTCGGGGTTGACCGTGGAGGCCAGAAGCGGTCGCCAGAGCCAGGCGATCGCCGCCAAAACGAGAATGCCGCCGCCCCAGATCATGACAATATCCGTCTTCGAGACCGCAAGGATGTCGCCGAACAGGAAAGCGATGAGGTCGATGCGCACCCAGCTCATGAAGGCGACCATGACGAGACCGATCGCCAGCGTCGCGTGCGACAGAATACCGAGCAGCGCATCCGCAGACAGCGCCTGGCGTTTTTGCAGGAACAGCAGGAGGATCGACACGGTAGCCGCGACGAGGAACACGGCAAGCGTCAGGTTGAACTGCAGGAGCAGCGAGAGCGCGACGCCGAGCAGTGCCGAGTGGGCGATCGTATCGCCGAAATAAGCCATACGCCGCCAGATGATGAAACAGCCGAGCGGGCCGGTCGTCAGCGCAAGCCCGACGCCTGCAAGGATCGCGCGGACGAAGAAATCGTCAAACATGGCGCTCTCCTGCGGGCTGTTTGTGATCATGGCTATGATCGTCAGCATGATGATCGTGGCTGTGACCGGCGTGGTTGTGGTGGGCGTGGTCGTGCCCTTCGTGGCCATGATGGTGGCCGTCATCAGGATGGCAGTTATCGGTGACGGAGCCATCGGAATGCAGCACACGGCCATCCGGTAGATGCGTGTGGTCGTGGTGATGGCTGTAGACGGCAAGCGCCTGCGCAGCGCGGCTACCAAAGAGGCGGACATATTCGGCGCTCTGCGTCACCGCCTGCGGTGTGCCGCGGCAGCAGACATGGCCGTTGAGGCAGATGACGGTATCCGTCGCCGCCATGACGACATGCAGGTCGTGCGAAATCAGCAGGATGCCGCAGCCGGTCGAGTTGCGGATCGACTGGATCAGGTCGTAGATCGCGATCTCGCCTGAGAAATCGACGCCCTGAACGGGTTCGTCGAGGACGAGGAGATCAGGCTTGCGCGCAATCGCCCGCGCCATCAAGGCCCGCTGAAACTCGCCGCCCGAGAGATGCTGCACTTCGGCGCCGAGCATATGTGAAAGCCCGACGGCTTCGAGCGCGGCGGTCATGTCGTGTTCGGAGAGCGGTCCGGTCAGCGTCATCAGCCGGCGTACGGTGAGCGGCAGCGTCCAATCGATCGCAAGCTTCTGTGGCACATAACCGACCTTGAGGCCGTCGGCGCGTTCAACCGTACCCTCATCGGGCTTCAGCACGCCGATCGCCGTCTTGACGGTGGTCGATTTGCCCGAGCCATTGGGGCCGATCAGCGTCACGATCTCGCCGCGCGAGACCGAGAAATCCACGCCCCGGACGAGCCAACGGCCGCTTCTTTGGACGCCGACGTTGGAAAGCGAGACCAATGGCTTCGCTTCGGAATTTGCGGGAGAGAACATCATTTTTCCGAATGTGCTGTTGCGACTTGCTATCGCACACGTTATAGCATAACGCAATCGATGTAATAACATTACAACTGCAATTCAAGCGGAGTACACCGATGAAATTCGCGACGGCCCTTACCCTCGCAATTCCCGCCATCTTCTTTGCCGAGGCGGGCAGAACGGCGGATGCGCCTGTCGTGGTGACCTCGATCAAGCCGGTTCACTCGCTCGTATCGGCGATCATGCAGGGCGTCGGCACACCCGAACTGATCGTCGATGGCGCCGCCTCGCCCCACACCTACAATATGAAGCCGTCAAACGCGCGCGCGCTGCAAAACGCCAAGGTGGTGTTCTGGGTCGGTCCCGGGCTTGAAACGTTTCTGGAGAAGCCGCTGGAGGCGATCGGGTCTGATGCCGTCGTCGCCGAGCTCGACAAGGCGCCCGGCCTGACCAAGCTCAAGTTCCGTGAGGGCGGCGCCTTCGAACCGCACGACCACAGCGACCATGACGGTGAAGATCATCATGACGGCGATGGACACGATCATGCCCGTGCCGACACCGATCAGGGCCACGATCACGGGACTTTCGACACCCATCTCTGGCTCGATCCGCAGAATGCCAGGGCGATGGCCTCCGAGATCACCACCACCCTCGTCGCAGCCGACCCCGCCAATGCCCTCACCTACCAGGCCAACGCCAAGACGCTGGACGACAGCCTCGACGCGCTGGACAAGGAAATCGCCGGCATCGTGTCACCGGTGAAGGACAAGCCGTTCATCGTCTTCCACGATGCCTACCAGTATTTCGAGAACCGCTATCATGTACGGGTCGCGGGCTCGATCACCGTCAGCCCCGAAACGATCCCCGGCGCGGAACGCATTGCGGAGATCCACAAGAAGGTCGGCGAACTTGGCGCCACCTGCGTCTTCGCCGAACCGCAGTTCCAGCCGCGATTGGTCGATGTGGTCATCGAGGGGACCAAGGCGAAGGCCGGTGTCCTCGATCCGGAGGCCGCCACGCTCGATGCCGGCGCGGACCTCTATCCCAACCTCATGCTCGGCATTGCCAACAGCATGAAGGCCTGCCTCGCGCGAGAAAGCTGAGATTGCAGGGGCGGGTGCGGAACCCCCGCCCTTCACTAGTTCTGGCCACGCGCACAGCGTCCTACGGAAGCCTGTAATTGGCGTCTGATTGAATCAGAAGGGCGGCATTAAAGCCCCCTTTTCACATGGTGACGTCAGCGTTTAGCGAATGACGATGTTCGCGATCACACCGTTGACCGAGCCGATGAGCAGGAAGTCGTTGTCGACCTGCACCCAGCGATAGCCGCGTGGCGGAGCCGACAGGCGGTAGCGATGATAGTCGCGCACGTCACGCATATGGCGGCGCTCGGTAGGCGTCATGCGATGGCCGCGGCTCCACTTGTACTTCGTGACGTGAACGTCGCGCTCCACGACGACCGGCCGGCGGTGATCCTGGGCGCTCGCTTCGGTCGTTGCCAGCAGCGGAGAAGCGAGCACAGCAGTAGCGAGAAGGACGGTGGTGAGCTTTTTCATTGGGAGGTTCCTCGTGTTGAACACGCCCAGAACCTAGGTCCAAAATGATGAACCGAAACTGAAAGTTTGATTAAACTTACGTAATGAAAACACGTGTTTAAAAGCATCTATTAAATTAGCAAATGCGACATCTCCCGCAATTTCAGGCGATGTCGCTGGTTCGATCATAGTTCCTCGTAATTGAACCAATCGAAATCCGCGGTCTTTGCGCGACCCGACGTATCGAAGGCGAAAACGCCGGCGAATGCACCGGTGAACGAGCCGTGCTCGCCACGTCCGCCCTCGTCGGAGACCACACCGGCATCCAGCACAGGCCCGATCGGCTGCCAGGCCCCCTTGCCTTCCGTCTGCCAGAAGAACTGCAGGTCATTGTCGCGGATTTCCATGGAAAGCTGAACGCGCCCTTCGGCAGGCACCGCAACGCCGCTGCCGACCGGGAAGTCGAGACGGCTGTGGGGATAGTCGCCATTGCAGGAGAGAATGGTGACGCACCGTCCTAGCTTCTCGTGGAGGGTCACGGCGACCGCGTGGAACTTGTGCCTGTTATAGTAATGCGTCAGGCCGGCAACCTGCTGGTAGGTGTGGGGATCAAACTCCACGACCGTCTCCGCCCTGAAGCTGTGGTGCTCCTGACGACGGGCGACAAGAGACTGTTCGAACCACGAACCGATGCTTTCGCGCCCGATCAGCCTCAGATGTCCTGCCCGATCGGTAAGGTTGAAAATGCGCTCCGGCTGTGGCGTGCGAAGCCACTGGAAATCATCAGGCAGCTTTCCACCGTCGAAGCTGTATTCGCTGCGCACAGGCTTCTCGACCGGCACAGCGCCGGCCAGTCCCGGCACGGTGACATCGGGAACAACAGTGTCGTTCCCGAGGTAAAGCCACCCGTCCTCCTTCCAGACACACTTCTGCAGGCTGGTCTCGCGACCGAGCGTGCAGCGGCGCTTTGGCGGCATCGGACGACCGCAGAGGTGCGTGTGATAGGCCTGTCCGTCGGGCGTTTCGACATACTGGCCGTGCCCTGCTCGCTGGAGAATGGCTTCAGGATGATCCTTTGACGTGATGAGGTGCTTGTTCGGATGCATCTCATAGGGACCGTCGATCGTGCGCGAACGAGCCATGGTGACGGCATGGTCGTAGCCAGTGCCGCCCTCGGCGGTCGTCAGGTAATAGTAGCCGTTCCGCTTGAAGAGATGCGGTCCCTCGACGAGGCCCAGCGAACTGCCGGCGAATATGTTCTTGATCGGGCCCTTCAGCGACCTGGTCGCCGCATCCCATTCCTGCAGCAGAATGCCATCGAAGGCCGGCGACTTCGGCGCACCGCCGAAGCTCTCGGTGCGATGATTCCACTGCATGTTCATGAACCACTTGCGGCCGTCCTCATCATGGAACAGGGACGGGTCGAAGCCCGAAGAGTTCACGTAGACCGGCTCCGACCATTCGCCCTCAATGGTTGGCGAAGTCACGATGTAGTTATGCGCATCCTTGAAGTTGCCGTCGAAGCGCTTGACGTCGGTATAGACCAGCCAGAACAGCCCGTCGGCATAAGAAAGGCAGGGGGCCCAGACGCCGCAGCTGTCGGGATTGCCGCGCATGTCGAGTTGCGACTTGCGCTCGAGAGGACGCCGAACCATCGTCCAGTTCACAAGATCGCGCGAATGATGGATCTGGACGCCGGGATACCATTCGAACGTCGAGGTGGCGATATAGTAGTCGTCTCCAACGCGGCAAATGGATGGATCGGGGTTGAAGCCCGGCAGGATCGGGTTGCGGATCATGGTGAAGTCTCCTCCCTGAAATACGCGCGGCTTGCCGCACGTACATCAAAAAATGATAGGAGAAACGCCCGGCGCACTGGACCGGGCGCTTCGGTTTATTCGCGTTCCGCGGACTTTGCCCAGAGATTGATGTCGGCCTCGCGGGCATAGACATCGATCTCCTTGAGCTCAGCGGCGGTAAATTCGAGATTGTCGAGCGCCTTGACGCAATCGACGATCTGCGACGAACGGCTCGCGCCGATCAGCGCCGACGTCACCCGGTCGCCACGCAGAACCCAGGCAATCGCCATCTGCGCCAGCGTCTGGCCACGACGCTCCGCGATCTCATTGAGCTTGCGGATGTTGTCGATGATCTGAGGACGAATGAAGTCCTTCTTGAGGAAGTGGTTCTGGGCAGCACGGCTATCCTGCGGGATGCCGCCGAGATACTTGGTCGTCAGCATACCCTGCGCCAGCGGCGAGAACACGATCGACCCCATGCCGGCCTCGTCAAGCGTATCCAGCAGCTTGTCGTCCTCGACCCAGCGGTTGAGCATCGAATAACTCGGCTGATGGATCAGGCACGGCGTCCCGAGATCCTTCAGGATAGCGGCAGCCTCCCGGGTGCGCTGCGAATTGTAGGACGAGATGCCGACATAGAGCGCCCGGCCGGAGCGGACAATATGATCGAGCGCGCCGCAGGTTTCCTCGAGCGGGGTATCCGGATCGAAACGATGCGAATAGAAGATATCGACGTAGTCGAGACCCATGCGCTTCAAGCTCTGGTCACACGACGCGATCAGATACTTGCGGCTGCCCCATTCGCCGTAGGGACCCGGCCACATGTCGTAGCCGGCCTTGGACGAGATGATCAACTCGTCGCGCAGGCCTGAAAATTCAGTGCGCAGGATTTCACCGAAGGCGGTTTCGGCGCTGCCAGGAGGCGGGCCGTAGTTGTTGGCGAGGTCGAAATGGGTGATACCGAGATCGAAGGCCGTGCGGCACATGTCGATCTTGCGGTCATGCGGCGTGTCGCCGCCGAAATTGTGCCAGAGGCCGAGCGATACCGCAGGCAGCTTCAGGCCGGAACGGCCTGTGCGGTTATACTTCATCTTTGAATAGCGGTCGGAAGCCGGTTGCCAGCTCATAATTCTGATCCTTTAAGCGAAAAAGCGCGGGCTTGTCGCCCGCGCCGGACCATAGTCCTTTGGTCGCTTACTTCAAGAGCGCCTGCGCTTCTTCGATGCCGAGTGCGGCCGGCTGCGTGCAGGTCGTCGTCAGCTCGATGAAACGGCCTTCCTCGCCCGACTTCAGGATTGAAGTCATGACGTCGACGCCGTGCAGCGTGCGATCGAGCGAGCAACGCGCATCGCGCCCCTCGATGATCGCCATCGCCATGTCGGCGAGACCCGCCGTGCGGTAGTTGGCGCGCGGTCCCTGCGGGCTCTCCTGGTTGAAGATACCGAAGGGATGTTCCCAGCCTTCGACCGGCTTGATGTCCTTGTCCTTGCCGCTGGCCTCGACGACGCCGCCGAAGAAGTTCGGATCCGGCACGTAAAGCGAGCCCTCGGTGCCATAGAGCTCCATGTTGGCGTGGCGATGAGACCAGACATCCCAGCTCGCCGTCAGCGTGACAGTCGCGCCGCTGACAAATTCGAGGATCGCCTGGATCGTCGTCGGCGTCTTGACCGGGATGGTCTCGCCATGACGCGGCTGGCTGGTGATGGTGCGGGTCTCGGACGCCATGGAGGTCATCGCGCCGACGCGCTTCACCGGACCGATCAGGTTGATCAGGTTGGCGATGTAGTATGGACCGAGATCGAGGATCGGGCCGCCGCCGGGCAGGAAGAAGAAGTCCGGGTTCGGATGCCACATCTCCATGCCCGGGCTCATGACGTAGCACGCGCCCGAGGTGACGCGGCCGATGCCACCGTCGTCGATAAACTTGCGGGCAAGCTGGTGCGCGCCGCCGAGGAAGGTATCCGGCGCGCAGCCGACGGAGAGGTTCTTCTCCTTGGCAATGCGGCGCAACTCTTCACCCTGCTCGAGGGTGAGAACCAGCGGCTTTTCCGAATAGACGTGCTTGCCGGATTCAAGGATCGCCTTGGAAACCGGGAAGTGAGCATCCGGGATCGTCAGGTTGACGACGACGTCGATCTCGTCATTGGCGAGAAGCTCATCGATCGTCTGCGCCTTTACGCCGTATTCCTCGGCGCGGGCCTGGGCAGCCTGCACGTTGATATCGGCGCAGGCCAGGACCTTCAGACCCTTGAAAAGCGGAGAGAGTGAGAAGTAGGTGGTGGAGATGTTGCCGCATCCGATGATGCCGACGCCAAGTTCCTTGGTCATGATATGCCTCAATAAGTCTTGAAGGATGCGATCGAGCGCGTGATCAGGCGGTCGACATCGGCCGGGTTGTCATGCTCGACGACGTAGTGCTTGGTCTTGGTGCTCTTGAGTGCAGCGATGAGCTTGGCCCACTGCAGAGTGCCGTGGCCAACATCTGCCCAACCATCCTCGTTCTTGTTCTCGCCAGCCGGCGCAATGTCCTTGACGTGAGCCGAGGTGATGCGCGATCCGAGCTTTTCGATCCAAGAGAACGGGTCAGCACCACCGCGAACGACCCAGGCGATATCCGCTTCCCAGGAAATGTCAGGAGCGCCTTCAAAGATGCGTTCGATCGGCAGTGAGCCATCGGCGAGCTTCACGAATTCGAAGTCGTGGTTGTGCCAGCCGAACTCATAGCCGGCATCCTTGTAGGGCTTTGCCATCTCATGCAGCCGCTTGCCGAAGGCCAGCCAGCCGGCACCATCGGTCGGGCGCTGCTCGGCGGCGAGATGCGGCGCATAGATCGAGTCCATGCCGAGGACCTTTGCAATGTTCAGCGACTTCTGGACTTCGCCGTCGAGGAAATCGGGGCTGAAATGGCCACTGGCCATGACAAGACCGTTCTTGTCGAGTTCGGCACGCAGGCTGTTCAGGCCGGCATCATCGAGGTCGGCATAGATGCCGCCGAAACCTTCGACTTCCTGATAGCCGGCCTTGCCGAGCTTTTCAAAGATCGCCGAATAGGGCTGGAAGTTACGGGCGCTGTAAAGCTGGAAACTCAGTTTCGTCATCATTCCTCCTCGGGCCTCGTGCCCATTGCATTTCAGTCAGGATCAATCCACGGACTGACAGGATTGCAGGTCGTAGAAACGGAATTCCGGCAAGGTGCCGCCCTCGAGCGGCTTTGCCGGGGTGAAGGTAATGCGGCGCGTCTCGCCCGCCGCCAGATCGAAGGCATTGTCTGAATACTTTCCGTCGGTCTCGGTCTCGATCATCACGAAGAGCGCAAGTCCCTTCGCAGTGACGTTAAGGCACACGGAGCCGTCTTCCTCGACATACTCGTGTGTGACCATGAGGCCCGCAGCCTCGAGCTCCAGTGCCTTGTAGGTGCCGTGCACATAGTGCCCCTCGCCACCCATGCCATTCGACGCCGTGAAGCGCCAGGCAAGCAGTGTCCCGGCAGGAATTTCGGAAACGTCGATGCTCGTCGCCGTTACGGCTGCGTCAGGGGTGCAGACCGCCTGCACGTCCTTCAGGTGCTTGCGTTCGCCCTTCATGTCGAGGACCGAGACCGACAGGTCGATGCTGACCTCGGCAAGCGTGTCGTTGACCAGCGAGAAGCGGATCTGCTTGCCGTCCTCATCAGGGATCGCCGCAACGGCGACCGGCTGGAAGAAGCGCTTGACCAGATAATGCATCGCCTTCCAGCGACCGCCGTGGTCGAGGCTCGACCACGAGGCGACCGGCCATGTGTCATTGAGCTGCCAGTAGATGGTGCCCATGCAATGCGGCTTCAGCGACCGCCAGTATTCCACTGCGGTCTTGATTGCGAGACCCTGCTGGATCTGGCTGAGATAGACGAAATTCGGGAAGTCCTTCGGGAAGCGGAAATAGCGGAACATCGTCCCGGCAATGCGCTCGTTGCCACCTGCATTCTTCTGGTGCAGCTCCATGACAGGCGACGCTACGTTCATGTCCTTCGGATCGGCGTAGGTCTTGATGACAGGCAGCGACGTATAGGACTGGAAGCCGAATTCCGAGCAGAAGCGCGGGCGCACCGATCGATAATTGTCGAACGACTTGTTCTCGTGCCAGACCGACCAGTAGTGCATGTCGCCGGAACCGTCGGCATGCCAGGCATCGCCGAAATCGAGATAACCGGATGCCGGGCTCGACGGCCACCAGATGGCGTCGGGCGCCGCCTTCTTCATCGCCTGCTCGATCGTACGGTTGAGGCGATCGTAGGAGACGAGATAGCGGTCGCGATCCTTCTTCGACTCGTCGAACCAGCTGAGCGCACCGACCAGTTCGTTGTCGCCGCACCACAGCGCGATCGACGGATGCGAGGACAGACGGCGCACCTGATAGTCGACCTCAAGCGCGACGTTGTCGAGGAAATCCTCCGTCGAAGGATAGAGGTTGCAGGCGAACATGAAATCCTGCCAGACCATCAGGCCCATCCGATCGCAAAGATTGTAGAAATAGTCATGTTCGTAGAAGCCGCCGCCCCAGACGCGGATCATGTTCATGTTTGCGGCATGAGCCGACTGCAGCAGGTCTTCAGTCTTCTCGGGCGATGACAGCGAAAACAGCGCATCAGCCGGGATCCAGTTGGCGCCGCGGCAGAAGATCTCGCGGCCGTTGACCTTCAGCGCGAAACGGCTGCCGGCGGCATCGGGCGTCGTGATCAGCTCGACGGTGCGAAGACCGATTTGCTTGCTGACCGCATCCGACGGAAGATCGACAGTCAATGTGTAGAGCGCCTGCTCACCACTGCCCGCCGGCCACCACAAGCGCGGCTTATCGATCTGGAAGACGTGGTTGACGACGGTTTCGCCGGCGCCGACGCCTACGTCGAGCCGAATGCGTTCCCCGTCGAGCGTAAAATGAACAGGCACAATCCCCGGATTCTTGGCGAACAATGTCGCCGTCACCTGCAGATCGACGGAGCCGTCGAGATTATGGACCTGACGTGTCGTGACGTGGTCGATGCGCGCAGTCTCGAGCCTGCGCAAAGCGATCGTGCCATAGAGGCCGAGCGGCGCAATCGCGATGTTCCAGTCCCAACCGAAATGGCACTGCGGCTTGCGCAGCATATTGCCATTCGCAATAGGCGAATTGCCGGGGTGATATGGGATGTAGAACGGCTGCTTGGCCTGCCGGTCGGCACCGGCCGAAATGCTCGAGTGCAGCACGATCCGAATGTGGTTCTCGCCAGTCTTCAGCTGGCCACCTACATCGGGCCGGTAGCGACGGAAGCTGTTATCGGCGAGCAGCACCGGAGAACCGTTGACGAACACCGCGGCAACGGTATCGAGATAGTCGATATCGAGATACCACTCGCCGTCCGGCTCGGACAGCGTGAAACTGCGTTCCAGCACCCAGTCGCGCTGCGCCACCCACTGAACGATCTCCTCGTTACGGCCGAAATAGGGATTGGGGATCAGTTCAGCGGCATGCAGCGCCGTGTGCACATCGCCCGGCAGCGTGATCGATGTCGTGACCTCGCCGTCGGCTGAGGTGAGCTTCCACGATCCGGATAGGTCGAGGTTAAACCCGTTTGTCGGCAAGGAAGTCATAGCATTATCCCGATCGGGCCGCGCTTAGGACCGCCCGCAATCGCGGGCCGCAGCCGAACTTGGTGGCCAGATGGCCGATTGGAGAACGGGCGGAACTATACGCTCCGCCCTATTGCGATTTCTAGATGCGAAGCTCAGTCTCCGCATCAAAGAGCGACGCCAGCGACATATCGAAGCCGAGCTTGACGGCGGAACCGGGGCTGAAGCGGCGTGCACCATTGATACGCACGGACATCGTGTGGCCAGCATGCTTCAGCCAAAGCAGGTTGTCGGCGCCCATTGGTTCCTCGATGTCGACGGTCGCTTCGTGGACCTCGGCGCCGAGATTCTCGTTGACCTTCACATGTTCAGGACGAACGCCGAGAATGACCTTGCGGCCCGCTTGCAGCGATTCGGGCGCCTCATAGGCTGCAACAGAGAAGTTCACGCCGTTGGCGGTGAAGAACGCCTCGTCACCCTGCTTGGTGATCTCCCCACGCAAGAAATTCATCGACGGCGAGCCGATAAAGCCTGCAACAAAGAGATTGCGTGGCTTGTTGTAGATCGTCGTCGGGTCGGCAAGCTGCTGGATGATGCCGTTTTTCATGATCGCGATACGATCGGCCAAGGTCAGCGCTTCGATCTGGTCGTGCGTGACGTAGATCATCGTGTTGTTCAGCGACTGGTGCAGGCGCTTGATTTCGACGCGCAGCTCCGAGCGCAGCTTGGCGTCGAGGTTCGACAGCGGCTCGTCGAACAGGAACACATCCACGTCGCGCACCAATGCGCGACCGATCGCAACGCGCTGACGCTGGCCGCCCGAGAGCTCGGCCGGCTTGCGCTTCAGCAGCGGCTGGATCTGCAGGATTTCCGCCGCACGCGCCACGCGCTTGTCGATCTCCTGCTGTGGCACCTTGGCGACCTGGAGGCCGAAAGACAGGTTCTTCTCGACGCTCATCTGCGGATAGAGCGCGTAGGACTGGAACACCATGCCGATGCCGCGATCCTTCGGCTCTTCCCAGGTGACGTTCTTGCCCTTGATGAAGATCTGGCCGTCGGATGCGTCGAGCAGTCCGGCGATGCAGTTCAACAGCGTGGACTTGCCGCAGCCGGAAGAGCCCAGGAGAACCAGGAACTCGCCGTCGTTGATTTCGAGGTTGAGGTCCTTGAGAACGCTGACCGAACCGAAGTTCAACGAGAGATCTCGGATGGAAACACTTGAATTCATGGATCAGCCTTTCACTGCGCCAGCGGCAATACCACGGACGAAAAGTCGTCCCGATACGAAATAGACAACGAGCGGCACCAGACCCGTCAGGATCGTTGCGGCCATATTGACGTTGTATTCCTTCACGCCCTGGACAGAGTTGACGATGTTGTTGAGCTGCACGGTCATCGGGTAGTACTCCGGTCGGGTGAAGACGACACCGAACAGGAAGTCGTTCCAGATGCCGGTGACCTGCAGGATCATGGCGACGACGAAGATCGGCAGCGACATGGGCAGCATGATCTTCAGGAAAATCTGCCAGAAGCCGGCCCCATCGATGCGGGCAGCCTTGAAGAGCTCCTGCGGCAGCGATGCGAAGTAGTTGCGGAACAGCAGCGTCAGGATCGGCATCCCGAAGATGCTGTGCACGATGATCAGGCCCGTCAGAGTTCCATAGACGCCGATCTCACGCAGCACGATAACGATAGGATAGATCATCACCTGATAGGGAATGAACGCGCCGACGACGAGGATCGCAAAGAAGACTTCCGAACCCTTGAAGCGCCAGTTGGCGAGCGCATAGCCGTTCACCGAGGCAATGGCAATCGACAGGACCACCGAGGGAACGGTGATACGCACCGAATTCCAGAAGCCGCGCGAGAGGCCGTCGCAGTTCAGGCCTGTGCAGGCCGTCGCCCAAGCCTTCACCCAGGGCTCGAAGGTGATTTCGACCGGCGGTGAGAAGATATTGCCGAGGCGGATTTCGGGCATGCCCTTCAGCGACGTGACCATCATCACGTAAAGCGGAAGAAGGTAATATGCAGCGGCAACAAAAAGCGTGCCATAGAGAATGATGTTGCGCGGAGAGATCACCCGCTTCGGCTTCGGGCCGCTGGGGCCGGACGCGCGGCCACCGGAGGTCTTGAGAGTAACAGAATCAGGCACGTTTACGCCCTCCGAATTCCAGATAGGCCCACGGGATGATGATGATCGCGACGGTGACCAGCATCATGGTCGAGGCGGCGAAACCCTGCCCCAGATTCTGAGCCTGGAACATGTAGTCGTAAACGTATTTCGCAGGCACTTCAGAGGCGATGCCTGGACCACCTGATGTCTGCGCCACCACCAGGTCGTAGACCTTGACGATGCCACTGGCGATGATGACAAGCGTCGTGATGAAGACAGGCCGCATCATCGGAATGACGATGAAGAGATAGGTCTTCCACATCGGGATGCCGTCGACGCGCGCGGCCTTCCAGATGTCTTCATCGATACCGCGCAAGCCGGCGAGCATAAGGCACATGACGAGACCCGTGCCCTGCCACAGCGCGGCGATCAAAATGCCGTAGATGACGATTTCAGGTGTGTAGAGCGGGTCGAAATTGAAGCTTGTCCAGCCAAGCGACCGGACAACTGATTGGATGCCAAACTCAGGGTTAAGGATCCACTGCCAGACGAGGCCGGTAACGATGAAAGACAGGGCGAATGGGTAGAGGAAGATCGTACGGAACGTATTTTCGAACCGGATCTTTTGGTCCATCAACGCCGCGAGCACAAAGCCAATCACCAGGCTGAAGATAATCGATAGCACGCCGTAGATCGCAAGATTCTCGATGGACACGATCCAGCGCGGGGCAGCCCACAGGCGCCTGTATTGTTCGAGACCTACGAAGCTCAACCGCGGAAGGAGCTTCGAGTTCGTGAATGAATAAACGACCGTCCAGGCCGAGCCACCGACGAAGATGACCAAGGCGGTCAGGATCATCGGAATGGATGCAATCTTCGAATTCAGATTGCGCAGTAACTGATTTGGCCGGCCGGCTTTCGCTTGACCCGTCATTGTAATTCCTCCTGAATCGCAATTCTGCTGTGATCCAGAGCAGCGAACCGTCTACCGGTCGCCTCCTCTTCTCACTCCCACACCAAGGCCGGATGCCCTGCATCAGCTGCTACCAGCCTCGAGCGCTGCCGCCACCCGGACACGATGGGAGTTCCAGGCAAATCCGGCTCCGTCACACGGAGCCGGATCGCAACAGCGTCGGAAAAGCGACGATCAGTCGGCAGAAGCGATGATTTCAGCGAAGCGCTTCTGAGCGGCTTCTGGCGTCATCGACGGATTTGCGAAGAACTCCGAGAAGAGGTCTTCCTTCTGCTTCTGGCTATCCGCCGACAGAAGCTGGTCGGTACCTTGGATCACATTGCCCTTTGCGAGGATGTCGAGACCCTTCTTCATGCAGTCGTTGGCTGCACCAAGGTCAACGTCACCGCGAACTGGCAGCGAGCCCTTCTTCAGGTTGAAGGCAACCTGCGTCTTGGGATCGAGAAGCGTCTTGGCAAGCACAGCCTGTGCCTTAGACTTCTCTTCGTCCTTGAGCAGGGGGAAGTAGAAGGCATCACCGCCGGTGGAGATGATTTCGTTCACGCCGAGGCCCGGAAGGCAGGTGTAGTCGGTACCGGCCTTCTGACCAGCCAGCTGGAACTCGCCTTGCGCCCAGTCACCCATGATCTGGCCACCGGCCTTGCCCGTGATGACGAGGTTGGTTGCTTGATTCCAGTCCTGAACATTGCTGCCCTTGGACATACGGCGAGCGTCATCGGCGGCCTTGAAAACCTTTGCGATCTCCGGACCGGCAGCCGCTTCAGCGTCCTTGTCCTTGAACACCTTGAGGAAGGTATCCTTGCCGGCAATGGCAACCATCAGCACGTCGAACGCGCCGGCAGCTTGCCAGGGCTGACCGCCAACGGCGAGCGGAACGATGCCGGCCTTTTCGAGCGCCGGAGAGGCGGCGACAAATTCGTCCCAGTTCTTCGGCACTTCAACGCCAGCCTTCTTGAAGGCTGCATTGGAGAGCCACAGCCACTGCCAGGAGTGGATGTTGACCGGGGCACAATAGATCTTGCCGTCGATCGTGCAGGAATCGAGCAGGCTCGACGGACGAATGATGTCCTTCCAGTGCTCGGCGGTGGCGACGTCGGTCAGGTCCCGCATCAGGCCAGCCTGAACCAGCTCTTCGGCCTGACGACCATGGTTGAACTGCGTGGCACCCATCGGATCACCGCCGGTGATGCGGCTGATCATGATCGGACGCGCGGTACCGCCGGAGCCGGCGATCGCACCGTCGACCCACTTGTTGCCGGTCGCGTCGAATGCCTTTGCGAGTTCTGCCACGGCAGCGGCTTCGCCACCAGAAGTCCACCAATGGGTGACTTCAAGATCGGTCGCGTTCGCCGCACCGAGCGGCAGCACGACGGAAGCGGCAAGTGCAGCCGCGATCAAACGAAAATTCATGAGTTCTCCTCCCTCACTGAAACGTTGCCGGAAAAACTTAGTGCAATCGATATTTTCGCGCAACAGCCAGCCGATGAAAAATTTCTAAACTTTTTTCTTTGCAATCTCAGACTGCATAATGGCGTTGATTTTTGCACGGGAGAGCGTGGAAAGCACAACGAGCGAGCAAGTGCACAATCTGGATTATTGAATTGTTTTAACTCACAAAATATCGTAGTTATCGCATTTTCGGCGGCACGTTTCATTCGCAGGTGCAAAAAATGTGAGCAAAACACCATGACTAAACCTATGGGCGCACCCATGCTGTTCAAACGCGAAAAAGGTCTCGACAATTCTACTGTATCGTTACAGATTTCGCTGTCTGAGGGAGGAGCATCTTTGGTCGCACTTGCGCTTACGACGCTTCTAAAAAGACTCTATAAGCGGACCAAATCGCATAGGATGGTCTAGAGGGATGAAAAATAACGAAAAATTCGGAGACGCCACCGGCGTGCTCCAGCGGGAGAGGCCGACGCTCAAGACGATTGCCTTCATGACGGGCCTCGGTGTGACCACCGTTTCGCGTGCCCTGAAGGATGCGCCCGATATCGGTGCCGAAACCAAGGAGCGCGTGCGCATGGTCGCCCGCCAGCTCGGCTATCAGCCGAACAGAGCGGGCGTGCGCCTCAGAACCGGCAAAACCAACGTCATCGCGCTCGTGCTCAGCATCGACGAAGAGATCATGGGCTTCACCAGCCAGATTGTCTTCGGCATTTCGGACGTTTTGTCGGGCACGCCCTATCACCTCGTCGTGACGCCCTATTCCATCGCCAAGGATCCGCTATTACCGGTCCGCTACATTCTCGACACCGGCTCCGCCGACGGCGTTATTATCTCGCGAATCGAGCCCGACGACCCTCGCGTCAGCCTGATGATCGAACGCAACATGCCCTTCTCCACGCACGGGCGCACCGAGAGCGATCTCGTACATCCCTATCATGATTTCGACAGCGAGGCTTACGCTTATCAGGCCGTCCGCGCCCTCGTCGCCAAAGGCCGTCGGAAGATAGCGCTGCTGCCGCCGCCAGGCCGGCTCACCTATTTCGCCCATACGCGGATCGGCTTCCAGACGGCGCTGCATGTCTATGGCGCCGAAGAGATCCCGCTGCGCGTCAACATCGACGCGCCGTTGCAGCAGATACGCGACGAGGTGGAAGCGCTGATGCGTTCCTCGCATGCGCCAGATGGCATCGTTTCCTCCTCGGCCGCCGGCGCGATCGCCGTCAATGCCGGTGTAGAGGCTGCCGGTTGCGTCGTCGGTCGCGACGTCGACCTCGTCTCGAAGCAATCGACGGAGATCCTCAACTGGATACGACCGAATATGATCACCTGTTTCGAGGACGTTCGCGAGGCCGGCCGCGAACTCGCCCGCGCGGTGATCGGCCGCATCGAAGGCGTTCCGCCCGAAAAGCTGCAGAGCGTCAGCCAGCCGACCTGGCCGGACGGCGTCTTCGACTGACCCAACAGGAAACCAAAGCGGCGAGAATCAAAAAAGCCCAGTTTCGGCCGGGCTTTTTCTTTTTGGGAACGCGCGCCGGCTCAGAAGGTCGCCGCACCGCTACCCCACGGGCCGTGGTGGAAGTCCTTGCTGTCGAGGCGATCAAAGCCGTGCGCGCCGAAGTAGTCACGCTGCGCCTGGATCAGGTTCGCGGTGCCGCGGCCTTGGCGATAGGCGTCGAAATAGGTCAGCGCCGAGGTCAGCGCCGGAACCGGCAGGCCGGCTTGCAGGGCCGCCGCAACGACGCGGCGCAGCGCCGGGATCGATTCCTTG
>NZ_JBFTIN010000021.1:0-93987 GCF_056394785.1 Rhizobium sp. 10N414
TGACCGTCGAAGCCTTCAAATGCGAGCTGAGCGGAGATACAGTGTGTTTGCATCGGGCCTCCGTAACGAATCTGGTAAGCCTTTGTCGCAAAAGCAGTTTCTCAGATTCGCGGGCCCGATGCACCCTTTACTTTGAGAGATTCAGGCTAAGCCACGCGAGATTTTTAGCGTTACGACAGGCTTGCCCATTCGGCCAATCCAAAAGCCCATCGCATGTGGTAGCCACTGAGCCACTCGCCACCAACTCGTTGCGAAACAGAGCGGCATAGTACGCGTCTGCCCTGTCAGTAGCCCACATCGATGTGAGCGCGGCGACGGCCAGCATCGTGACGGCCCCCAACACCCATTTCCAGAAATGCCACGTCACATAGGCCACACCAGCGGCAGCAAACACCCCAAGCGCGGGCAAAAAGCCATCCCAGAACGTCATTTACTTCACCCCGGACAAAAGGCTTTCGTGATTGCCGCTATACTGCGGGTCGCCGCCAGTTTGTCCCGTTCTTCCGGGTGGTCGCGCAAGCTATTGGTCACAACATCGACCACCTGCTTCTCACTCACTCCCGCTCGCAAGCAACTGTCGCCCATTACATCGGCCACACCATCAACATAGGCGACGCATAACGCAGTGCGCTCATCACTTGCCGTGCACCAACCGTATAATTCGTTTCCGTTGATAAACCCGCCATAGATGTTCGTATTAGCGAAGGCAGGCGCAGTCGGAATGGCGCACGCCATGGCCAAGCCCACGGCAGCCGATAGATACTTTTTCATGACAATCCCCAGTGATGCGGTAGCGGTGTCAGCATTCGAATGCCAAGCCAACACCATCCGGCGACGTGAGGATACCACGAGGTATGGGTTTCGTGCCCCCTGCTGTGCCCCCTGCTGAAAAATCGGGATTTCTGCTTGAGGAAGGGAGATCTTCTTTTTATGAATGATTTCAAGATGGTGCGAGCGACAGGGATCGAACCCGTATACCTTGCGGTGAGGGATTGTAAGACCTTTGCCCTAGCACAGCGTTTCGAGCCGGCAGCGAGAGACGTCACGGTCGTAGGGTGGACGGCACGTCGCAAAGGCTTGCCGTACAATACCTCGAGACATACGCCAATCGAGTCGTCACCCTGCTGCAGGAGGCGCTCATCGGGCTCGGGTGGTGTCTTTCCTAGCCGCCAGGCGCTGACCAGGATCGCGGCGCTTCAAAGCCAGCTTCTCGGCTTCCGCTCCGTCAAATTGACACAGCACGGGATAAAAGGGACCCTAGTGCAAGCGATTCGGTTCGCTGCCAACTTGTATGCGGCGATCAGCGTTGCCCCAGCCCTTGTTTCTCGTTTGGTGTTTCAAGACTCTCAAAGGAGAAGTGCCGTGATCCCATCCGGTCTCTTTTACGACCTCGTTGATTCCCAAATTGCGTTCAAGATCGTGCAGAGGAATTTCAACAGTCCCAACTTCATCTTCAGCGTACCTCGCGTAAAGGACGGGCAGCTCCGCCTGACGATGCTCGGAAGTCAGCCCCTTGTCGGGTCCGCGGATGCCATACTGGCCCGCCTTAACGCCCTTCTGTGCGAACACCCTGTCCGCCAGCCGAACGCCCATGCCTTCAGGCCGGCCACCAGCAATGCGAAGATCGTTGGCTATTCGATCTTTCCCGAGGCCGAGAAAGGCAAGCAGCACGGGTTGCCGGAAGAGATGTCCGTCGAATGCCGCATCATGCCGGCCGACCGTTCAAGTCCCGGGCGGGAAATCTCGATGGTGAGCGTGATTGTCGATGGAAAACATAGCCTTCATCTGATGGAGACGGTCGGCAAGGATAATCTTCAGGAGATCAGCCGGCTTTCTCCGCATGCACTGCCGATGGAAATCCATGGGGGACTGGCGGCGAATGGCTACTATCAGGAGAGCTTCGTGACCTTATATGGTGAGGAGGCCCTCGAAGAGGCGAAAACGAAGTTGAGAGAGGCCGGCAACCGAGCGGGCTCCGCCGGTGCCGACGCCCGACACGCACATCACTGATATCGCTCTCTCCGTTGTGAGATTTCGGTCGGCTTGATCGTCAAATGTGCGGGTTCGTGTTCGCCTGATGACGTTGACTTGGTAGCGCCAACGGATGTGTGCGCGATTTTGCGGGTTCGGGTAGCAAATTCCACAAGGTTGGTGTCCGAAGGGAAAAGCAGCCCACGCCTACCAGACCGAGGACGGTACCGACACCAACAGGATCGAGAGTTTCTTCGCCCGCGCCGAGCGCTCGTACGACGGCATCCACCACCGCTTCTCGGTGAAGTACCTGGATTGGTACATGGCGATGGTCGCCTGGAAGGAAGACACCCGCCATATGAGTCTGCGCTGGCGGCTCGCCGACGTGCTGCGTACGGTCACCCACCGCACGCCGTCTGATCACCTCTGCGGATACTGGCAAGGTGCGTCAGAGCGTATCGAAGATCAGGTGCAGACTGAGGACACGACGGTCGAGAAGCAGCGCTACCTGCGGTGACCGATCTGGGCTTCGTCATCTCTCCGACGTCTACTGTCAGTTTCACCGGGACCCTATTGACGGTTTCACCGGATTCCTATTGAAGGTTTCCCCCGCATTCTATTGATACTTTCCCCCAAATTCTATTGACACTTTCCCCGCAACTCTATTACAACTTTCCCCATATCGAATTGCGTAGAAATCAGGTGACCTCATGGACGAGAGTCTCCTCCCGCGTCATCTGCAGCCCCAACTAAAGGCTGCACTTACATCAGCGCGAGTGGTTAACATTATTGGACCGCGCCAGGTCGGGAAGACGACACTGGTACGCGATCTATTGAGCGCTGGAAAATTCATCACCTTGGATGACGAGGGTGTGCTTGCAGCTATTGAGGCCGATCCGAAAGGACAGCTGGATTCCCTGTTGGCTGAGACGAAAGCGGGTCCCCTCATTATCGACGAAGCCCAACGATCAACGAAATTAGCTTTGGCGTTAAAGAGAATCGTGGACGAGAACCGAGCAATGGGTCAGTTCGTCCTGACAGGCTCATCCAACGTTTTCATTTCCGCGCACGTGGCGGACTCGTTGGCAGGTCGGGTTCATACGATGACGATGCTTCCAATGAGTGTCGCCGAAACAAAACGCATGGGGCCTGCGAAAATTCTCGACTGGGCATCGGCGAATGACCGTCCCGATCCGCTAGACCTGCCTCAAGCAGAAACGTTGTCCCGGGCACAATACATCGCCTTGATAGTCGCAGGCGGTTTCCCCGAGATACGAACTCTGGAAGAGCGCTGGAGGCAAAATCGATACAGAGACTACGTTGACAGTGTCGTGGAACGCGACGTCGCGTACATCTTAAAAATAAGAAAATCAGACGCCATGAGGCGAATGATCGATCAGCTAGCTACGCGTGTCGGAAACGAGCTGAATATAGACGAACTGTGTTCAAACATCAGTTTGCAACGGAATACGGCCGATACCTACCTCGATATTCTGACCAAGCTCTCACTATTGCGACGATTGCCTGCGTGGACCTCTGGAGAGACCGGGCGCGACATACGCCAGCCAAAAATACATCTTGTGGATACTGGGATCGTCGCAGCTTTGAGGAGCATGAACACCCAGAGCTTCAATATTGGCGCGAATCCCACAGCGCTTGGCGGCCTGTTCGAAAATTTCGTTTTCAATGAAATGTGGAAATCCGTCCCCCATCAAATGCGTCAGTGGCGACTTTATCATTGGAGGCATCAACGAGGACGCGAGATAGACATTCTTGCTGAGTCAGACAGAACGATAATCGGCTTCGAGATGAAGACATCGACTACGGTTGAAGCAAAGGACTTCCAACATCTGCGATGGTTTCGAGATGAAGGCCCAGGGGTGAACCGTCCCTTCGTCGGCATCGTCGTCTACATGGGGGAGCGCGTACTCAGTTTCGGCGAAAACATATTCGCGCTCCCTCTGTCGATATTTTGGTCATTTGAAGACAGTTAGCCTGAGCGGGCAGCCCAGATTAATCCTCAAATGCTTTCCTGGCGATCCCCCACAATCTACGACGACCATCGGGAGCACCTGACAAGCGAACCTGGCCCGTCTGCTCCATGCGTTCGAGCAGGCCAGAAAACCTTCCAGCCAGATTAGAACCGATCCCGTCAATCTGGCCCCAAAGCCTTCGCGTTCGGCAAACTGTTTCGACAGATCACCTGCAAGGACCGGTTCTTCGGCATCTCGGAGTAGTTCGAGGACGCCGCGGCGGACATTACGACCTTTGAGGAGGTCGGTGACGCGGCGGCCAGGGCTCGGACGCTACTCTTGGATCGAAGACCTTGATCACGGTCACGAAAGCGACCTTGTGCGCTTCCGAGGCGAGCGCTTCCGCCTTGATCTCCTCAAGTCTGGCTTCCAGTTCAGCCAGCTCGGCCTCAGTTCCTCGACGACCAACACAATACAATCCAACTCCATCGACAGAGCTGGAGGTAACAATTCTTGTGCCTGGAATCTTGTGGCATTTGCTCCCTAACCATTCGCGGGTCGGGGTTTTGTCGATTGCCCCGCTGCCTTCCGTGCGGATGTGAAATATATTTCATTACGTGAATTATATTGACACGCATTAGATCTTCGCCTTTATTGCTCTCATCGGACTTCGAGGAGGAAGTTCGATTTCAACGCGATCAGCGGCGTCAACGTGACGCCCTCAGGCTTTTGGGAGGGGCTTCGGCCTCGAGGAGGAATCTTGCGCAAATTTATCAGCTCGACCGCCATGGCGGTCCTTGCAGCAACGCTTTTTGCGGGCACGGCATCCGCGGAAACGGACAGTCCGTTCCGCTGCAAGCCGGGTGAAAAATACGTCATGAACGTCATGGTCTCGGGTGTGGAATACTGGTTCCCGGTCTACGAGATGTTCAAGCAGGCCGGTCAGCAGCTCGGCTGCGAAACCGCATATACCGGTACACCGGAATATGACGTCAACAAGCAGATCGCCACCTTCGATCAGGCGCTGGCCCAGAACCCGGCCGGCATCCTTGTCCATCCGATGAACTCCGATCCGTTCATCGAGCCGATCAACCGCGCCACCGAGCAGGGTACGGCCGTCGTCACCTTTGCCGCCGACTCGCCGCTTTCCAAGCGCGTCTCGTTCATCACTTCGGACAACACCCGCGAAGGCATCTATGCTGCCGACGCAATCGCCGAGAAGCTGGGTGGCAAGGGCGAATATGCGGTTCTGGAAAATCCGGGCCAGGACAATCATGACAAGCGCATCGCCGCCTTCATCGGCCGTATGGAGGAAAAGTGGCCCGACATGAAGCTGGTCGGTCGCGCCGCTTCTAACCAGGACCCGACCAAGGCCTATCAAGGGCTTTCGAGCATCATCCAGGCCAATCCGAATCTCGGCGCGGTCTTCATGCCGGAAGCGAACTCCGCTATCGGCGCCTCACAGGCGTCCAAGGAAAATGGCGGCAAGGTTCTTGTCATGTGCGCCGACGTCAACGCCAACATTCTCGACATGATCAAGGCCGGTGAAGTCTTCGGCTCGATCAACCCGAACCAGGGCATGCAGGGCTACATGGGCTTCATGCTGTTGTGGCTTGCCAAGCATCCGGAGCTGATCGACCCGATGAACGACGCCAAGCGATCGGGCTTCAATCCGATGAGCATCCCAGTGGTCGACAATGGTCTTTCGATCGTCACTGCCGAAAATGCCGACGACTTTTATTGGGACAAGTACCTGAAGCGCCGCGGCACGAAGGGTATCGAGGAGTAAGTGCATCGGCCCTTGTCACCTTCGGAAAGAAGGTGCGCCCGGAGGGCCAAATGAGGGGGATGGTTGGGCCAGAACTTGCCGCACTATCCCCTCAACGCCTTGTAAGCTCGGCTTTTTCCGTGCTTGGCAGAAAGCAGATTATCGCAGCCGTCTCGATCGGGGACCGGTCATGAACAAGGAAATGACGATGGCGGAGCCGGTGCTCACCATTCATGGCATAAGCAAGCATTTCGGGGCGATCCGGGCGCTGACGGATGTCAACTTCACGCTCGAGCGCGGCGAAGTCCATGCGCTCTGCGGCGAAAATGGCGCCGGCAAATCAACGCTGATGAACATCATCGCTGGCGTGCTGCAGCCGACCGAAGGCGAAATCCGCGTCGATGGAAAGCCCGTCCGCATCGCTTCACCGGCTGCCGCGCAGGCGCTTGGAATTGGTCTGGTGCATCAGGAAATCGCCCTCTGCCCTGATGCCACGGTGGCCGAGAACATGTTCATGGCCGCGACCAACCGCCGGCGTGCCCCTTTCATGAATTACCGCACTTTGGAGCGCGATGCCCAAAAGGTGATGAACCGGCTCGCCGCCATCGACGTCAGCCAGAAGGTCGCGGACCTGCCGATTTCCAGTCAGCAGCTTGTCGAGATCGCCAAGGCGCTGACGCTCGACTGCCGCGTGCTCATCCTGGACGAGCCGACCGCAGCGCTTACCGAAACCGAGGCACAGCAGCTCTTCGCCATCATCCGCGACCTCAAGGCGAACGGCATCTCGATCATCTATATCAGCCACCGCATGGCCGAGATCTTCAGCCTCTGCGACCGCGTGACCGTTTTTCGTGACGGTCGGTATGTCTGCACCGACAAGATCGACGATGTCACGGCCGATGATGTGGTACGCCGCATGGTTGGCCGCGAGATCACCCAGCTCTATCCGGAAAAGCTCGGGGCCGAAGTCGCCTCTCGCGAAACCATCCTCGAAGTGGATGGCCTCGGTGATGGTGCTCGATTCCATGATATCAGCTTCGATCTGCGCCGGGGTGAAATCCTCGGCATCGGGGGCCTGATCGGCTCCGGCCGCACGGAGATCGCCGAAGGCATTTGCGGGCTACGCCATGCCGACGGCGAAGTCCGCCTGCATCGCAGGCCGCAGGCAATCCGCGCCTATGCGGATGCGGTCAAGGCGGGCATCGTCTATCTGTCGGAAGACCGCAAGGGCTCCGGGGTGTTCCTGGAGATGTCGATCGCCCAGAATATCTCGGTGCTGAACTTGAAGGCACTCACCAACCATGCCGGCCTTCTCAACGGTCGCGCCGAGGCGGCGCTGGCGGAGGATTTAGCGCGGCGGCTTGCGGTGCGCATGGGCGGCGTCGAGGCGCCGGTCAAATCGCTGTCCGGCGGCAACCAGCAGAAAGTGGCGATTGCCAAGCAGCTTGCCGTCAAACCCAAGGTGATCCTGATGGACGAGCCGACACGCGGCATCGATGTCGGCGCGAAGACCGAAATCCATCGGCTGCTGCGCGATCTCGCGGGCTCGGGCATCGGCATCGTCGTTATTTCATCGGAAATGCCGGAACTGCTCGGGCTCTGCGACCGCGTTCTGGTCGTGCGCGAAGGGCGCATTGCCGGCGAAGTGGGCGCGGACGATATGACGGAAGAAACGGTGATCCGCCTTGCATCGGGGGTCAGTGCGGCAAGGACGGCTGATCATGCCGCGTAAGGAGAAAGAGACGGGAATGGCAATCGACACGATAACGGCGGATATCCCGAAAACGGGGCACTTCAAACGCATCGGCAGCATGCGCGAAGCGGGACTGATCGCGATCATCCTGGCGCTTTGCCTCGCCATGAGCTTCGCCTCGCCACACTTCCTGACGCTCGGCAATTTCCGCGCCATGCTGATGAGCTTTTCGGTGGAAGGCATCGTTGTCGTCGGCATGACGATCCTGCTCATCGTCGGTGGCATCGATCTCGCCGTCGGCTCGGTCGTCTGCTTCGCCATGGTCCTCTCCGGCTCGCTGTTTCTTGCCGGGCTCGATCCATGGACGGCCTCGCTGATCGGCATTCTTGCCAGCGGCGTCATCGGCGCGATCATGGGTTTCTTCGTGACCGTGGTGGGGCTCAACCATTTCATCACCTCGCTCGCCGGCATGGTGATCGTGCGCGGGCTGTGCCTCATCATCACCAAGGGCACGCCGCTCTCGCTCTTTACCCTGCCGGCAGGCTTCAAGGCGGTTGGACAGGGCACCTTCCACGGCATTCCCTACGTCATCCTGATCTTCGTCGCCGTCGTCGTCCTGTTCGATTTCCTGCTGCGCCGGGCCACCGCCTTCCGCAAGGTGTTCTATACCGGCAGCAACGAGAAGGCGGCGCTCTATTCCGGCATCAGGACCAACCAGGTGAAGTTCTGGGTGACGGTTCTCTGCTCGACCCTCGCGGGCGTCGCAGGGGTGATCTACATGTCCCGCTTCGGCGCTGCGACCCCGACATTCGGCGTGGGAATGGAACTCAACATCATCGCGGCGGCGGTCATCGGCGGTGCCTCGCTCAATGGCGGCTCCGGCACGATCTTCGGCGCCATCCTCGGCATCGCGCTGCTCTCGGTCGTCACGTCGTCGTTGATCCTGCTCGACGTCTCCGTCTATTGGCAAGACATGATCAAAGGCTGCATTCTGCTCGCCGCCGTTTCCATCGACCATTTCCTGCACAAGCGGAAGGCCGCCTGATATGCCAATCGCCAAACTGAAACAAAAGACGACAGCACCGCGCGAGGAAATCGTCATCGCGCGCCAGATGCACCAGGCGCTCGTGCTGCATTTTCTGGAGGGCCTGACGCAGGCACAGATCGCCGACCAGCTCGGCATCTCGCATGCCACCGTCAATCGGCTGATCAAGCGCGGCCGCCAGCTCGGCCTCGTCGAGATCAAGATCAAATCGCCGGTCGAGCCGCTGGTGGATATGGAAGAGCGGTTACTGGCGCTCGGCGGCATCAGCCGCGCCGTGGTGGTGCCGACGGTATCCGACAATCCCCAGACGGCGCTGCAGGCTGTGGGCGAGGCGGCGGCTCGCCTGCTGATCGAGGAGATCGCCGATGGCGACACCATCTGCATCACCGGGGGCAAGGGTGTCGGCGCCGTCGTCGCTGGCCTGCAGCCCGCTCGTCGCTTCGATGTCGAGGTGATCCCCGCGACCGGCTGCGTGCAGGGCAAGCACTATACCGACGTCAACCACGTCGCTACCCTGATGGCGGATCGGCTCGGCGGACGTTCCTACCAGATCCACGCGCCGCTCTTTGCCGATGATGCCGAGCAGCGGGGCATGCTGATCAACATGCGCGCCGTCGCCGATGTCTTCCAGCGGGCGCGGGAAGCCAAGGTCGCCGTCGTCGGCATCGGCTCGATCCTGAGCTCGGATTCGACCTATTACGACCTGCACCCCTCTTCCAGCGAGGACCGCAAGGCCATCGAACATTCCGGCGCAAGGGCGGAACTGCTCGCCCATCTGCTCGATGGCGAAGGCCGGGTCTGCGACTACAGTCTCAACCGCGCACTGGTTTCGCTGACGCTTGAGGAATTCGCGGCGATCCCGACCAAGATCGGCGTGGCAAGCGGCCTCAACAAGGCCAGCTCCATCCTGAGCGTGCTACGCGGCCACCATCTCGATACGCTCGTCACCGACGAGGCGACCGGGGCGTGTATCCTTGAAATAGCATCCGGCGAAGGGTTTTCGGCATGAGCGGCGAACAGTTGATCCGCGAGATCGGGCGCTCCGGCGTCGCGGCGTCGGCCGTAGGGCTCGGCACCTGGGCGATCGGCGGCTGGATGTGGGGCGGCACCGACGAAGCGCAATCGATCGCCGCCATCCAGGCCTCGCTTGATGCCGGCGTGACCCTCATCGACACGGCGCCGGCTTACGGCCTCGGCCGCTCTGAGGAGATCGTCGGCAAGGCCATCGCCGGCCGCCGCGACAAGGCCGTCATCGCCACCAAATGCGGCCTTGTCTGGCATACGCAGAACGGCAAGCATTTCTTCGATCAGGATGGCAAGCCGGTTCACCGCTATCTCGGGCGCGACTCGATCATCCATGAGGTCGAGCAAAGCCTGCGCCGGCTCGGCACGGATTATATCGACCTCTACATCACTCACTGGCAGGACGTAACGACACCGATCGAGGAGACGGTGCGGGCGCTTGAAGAGTTGAAGGCGGCCGGCAAGATCCGTGCCATCGGCGCCAGCAATGTCGATCGCTCTGAGCTTCGGCAATACATTCAAACCGGATCACTCGATGCGATCCAAGAGCGGTTCAGCATGATCGATCGCGGGATCGAGGCGGACCTGCTGCCGCTCACTGTTCAAAACGGCGTGTCGACGCTCAGCTATTCCTCGCTGGCACTCGGCCTGCTCTCCGGTACCATCGGACCGGATCGCATTTTCTCGGGTGACGACCAACGCAAGGACAATCCGCGCTTCTCCGTCGCCAACCGGCAGAAGGCGAAGGATTTCTCGGAGGTGATCCGACCCGTCGCCGAGCTGCATGGCGCGAGCGTCGCCCAGGTGGTGATTGCCTGGACGCTGGCGCAGCCGGGCGTGACTTTTGCCCTCTGTGGTGCGCGCAACCCGGCACAGGCATTCGACAATGCAAGGGCCGGCACGCTCCGGCTTTCGGCTGACGATCTCAAGGCCATCGACGCGGCGCTGGTGGCGAAACTGGCCCACATGGACGGATAACAGGCTGTCATCATGAACCGTGAAGAGACATGGAACGGGTTTCGCAATAGCCCGAAGGTGGATGTCTGCGTCCTCGGCGGCGGCATCAATGGGCTCAGCGTCTTCCGCGAGCTGGCGCTGCAGGGCGTGAACGTGCTGCTGGTCGAGAAGGGCGACTATTGCTCCGGCGCGAGTGCCGCGCTGTCGCGCATGGTGCATGGCGGCCTGCGTTACCTCGAAAACGGCGAGTTCGACCTCGTGCGGGAATCGCTGGTCGAGCGCGACCGGCTGTTACGCAACGCGCAGCATTACGTCGCACCGCTGCCGACCACAGTACCTATCTTCGACATTTTCTCCGGCCTCGGCAACGGCATCGTGCGGTTTCTCGGCCTCACCCGCCGCCCGAGCCGCCGCGGTGCCATCGCCATCAAGACGGGCCTTGCCATCTATGATTTCCTGACCCGCAAACGGGCCTTGATGCCGAAACACCAGTTTCGCGGCCGCCGCGGCACGCTTGCCAAATGGCCGGCGCTCAACCCGGCAATCCGGAGCGCCGCGACCTATTACGATGCCTGGGTAAGCCACCCGGAACGCATCGGCATCGAGCTTCTGCGCGACGGGCTTTCGGCTGGTCCGAACGCGCAGGCCCTCAACTATGCGACGCTCGAACACGCCCCCGCCGGCCACTTTCTGCTGCACGATGCCATCTCCGGACAATCGCTGCCGATCAGGCCCGCGCTGATCGTCAACGCCACCGGCGGCTGGATCGACATCGCCAATGGCTCTCTCTTCCCCGAGGATGCCCGTCCCGCGCCGTTGATGGGCGGCACCAAGGGCTCGCACCTGATCATCGATCATCCGGGCCTGCGCGACCTGCTCGATGGCCACATGATCTATTACGAGAATGAGGATGGTCGCATCTGCATCCTCTTTCCCTATCTCGGCAAGGTGCTGGTCGGCTCCACCGATATCCGCGTCGATGATCCCGGCACGGTGCGCTGCGAGGATGACGAGCGCGATTATATTCTGCAATCGCTGGCCTTCGTGCTGCCGGGCATCGTCATCCGCCCGGAAGAGATCGTCTTCCAGTTCGCGGGTGTTCGGCCGCTGCCGGCCAGCAACGACAGCTTCACCGGCCGCATCCCGCGCGATCATTTCTGCACGGTCGTCGAGGGCCGCGATCTCGGCCCGCCGGTGCTCTGCATGATCGGCGGCAAGTGGACCACCTTCCGGTCCTTCGGCGAACTCGCCGCCGACATGGCGCTCGACCGGCTCGGCCGCAAGCGCCGCATCGATACCGCCGATCGCACCTTCGGCGGCGGGCGCAGCTTTCCCAAGGATCGCAGCGATTGGCTTCGGCAGCTTTCCGGCGCGACCGGCCTTAAGGAGGATCGCATCGCCACCCTCTTCACGCGCTATGGTACCGACGCTGCCGAAATCGCCCGCTTCCTCGTCGCGGCGGATCATGCCCTGCCTCCCGATCACGCCCTGCCGCATGCCGGCTACAGCGCCCGCGAGCTCATCCATCTCATCCGCTCGGAAGCGGTGGAGCATCTGGACGATCTTCTTTTGCGCCGCACGACGCTCGCCATCACCGGCGAACTTTCGCTCGACATGGCCGATGCCACCCTCGCCATTCTCGCCGCCGAAAAAGGCTGGCCGCCGCAGCGCGCGACCGAGGAGCGCACCCGTTTTCTGACCCTCCTGAACGACCGTCACGGTGTTTCGGAGCAAACCCTTTCCGCAAGGAACGAACAAAGGAGTAAACAATGCGAGACGTCAGCAAGGTCCGGATGAACCGGCTGTTCGGCAACGGCCGTTGCCTCGATGTGGCGATCGATCATGGCGTCTGCAACGAGCCGTCCTTCCTTGACGGCCTGGCGAACATGCCGGCCGTCGTGAAGGCGCTGGTCGACGCGAGGCCCGACGCGATCCAGATGAATTACGGCCAGGCCGACCTGCTGCAGGACCTGCCCGGCAAGGACAAACCGGCGCTCGTCATGCGTCTCGACATGGGCAACCCCTACAACCGCATCCGCCATCGCGATATGTGGGCCGTGTTGCAAAACGAGGCCGAGCCGCTGATCGGCGCGCTGCAGATGGATGCGGCCTGCGTCGTCGTCAATCTGTTCATGCTGCCGGACGAGCCCGATCTCTTCCGCCAGTGCGTCCAGAATATTTCGCGCGTGCGTGCCGATTGCGAGAAATACGGCATGCCGCTGATGATCGAGCCGCTGGTGATGCAGCCTGTGGCGGAGCGCGGCGGTTACATGGTCGATGGCGATGCCGACAAGATCGTGACGCTGACGCGGCTTGCCCGCGAAATGGGCGCCGATATCGTCAAGGCCGATCCCACGACCAACCCGGAGGATTTTCATCGCGTCATCGAGGCGGCGCGTTGCCCGGTTCTGGTCCGCGGCGGCGGCAAGGAGGATCTGTCCGCGGTCTTCGCGAAGTCCGCGGCCTTGATGCGGCAGGGTGCGATGGGCATGGTCTACGGGCGCAACATCTATCAGCACGCCAATCCAGGCGCCGTCGTGCGCGGTCTGATGGCGATCATCCACGAGGATGCAAGCGGCCAAGAGGCGTTTGCAGTTTATCAGCAAGGGTGAGGTTTTGTGGTTCCCTTGATCCCAGCGGCGAGAAGTGCCGAGCGCATACGAGGCGATGAGGGCGTGCTGCGGCAAATCCTGAGCATGCAGCGAGCCCTTCATCCGGCCCTTCGGGCCGCCTTCTCCCAGATGGGGAGAATTGGGGATCGGCGCTAGGCTTTCGGCTAAAACCACGCAAGACTGACAGAACCTTGGGAGGGGTTCGCAATGGCAAAATATCTGTTGGGGCTCGATGCCGGAAACACCGTCATCAAGGCGGTGATCTTCGATCTCGAAGGCCGGGAGCTGGCGCATGCCGGGGAGGAGGGCCATAGCCGCATGCCGTGCCCCGGCCATGTCGAGCGCGATCTCGGCGAACTCTGGGCCAATGCCAAACGGGTGATCCGCACGTGCCTCGACAAGGCAGACATTGCTGCCTCCGATATTGCCGCCATCGGCTGTGCCGGCCATGGCAACGGCCTCTATGCCCTTGATCGCGATGGCCAGCCGCTGATCGCAATCCAGTCCCTCGATACGCGTGCAACCGGACTTGTCGAGGAATGGGCGGCTGAAGGGGTCGGCGACCGCACCGCACCGATCGCCCGCCAGCGCCCCTGGCCATCCCAGACGCCGACGCTGCTTGCCTGGCTGAAACGCCATCGTCCCGACCTCTTCCAGCGTATTGGTACGGTTTTCTTCTCCAAGGATTTCGTCGTCAACCGGCTGACGGGCAGCCGCGTCAGCGAGGTCTCCGATATGTCCGGCGCCGGCCTGCTCGATCTCGCCGCCCGTCGCTACGACGAGGCGCTGATGGCCGCTTACGGCCTTGCCGAGAGCATGCACATGCTGCCGCCGCTGATCGAAAGCGCCGATATCGCCGGCCATGTGACGCAAGAGGTCGCGACTGAGACCGGGCTTGCGGCCGGCACACCGGTCGTCGGCGGGCTGTTCGATGTCGTCGCCTCGGCGCTCGGCTCGGGCGTGTCGCGCACCGGCAGCGCCTCGATCATCGCCGGCACCTGGAGCATCAATCAGGTGATCATCGATGGTCCCGACCTTGATGGCCCGGTTTTCATGTCCTCTACCTTCGACCGCAGCCGCTACATGGCGATGGAAAACAGCGCCACGTCGGCCGCCAATCTTGAATGGCTGGTTCGGGAATTCTTCGAGGACGAGCATCCAGAAGGCGTCTCGCCCTTCGATGCGGCTTGCGCGCTCGCGGCTGCGGTCGCGCCGGCTGCGGATGATCCGCTCTATCACCCCTTTCTTTATGGCGCCCAGCAGAACGGCCATGCGCGGGCCGGTTTCTATGGCATGGCTGGCTGGCACACCAAGGGACATCTGATCCGGGCACTTCTCGAAGGTGTCGCCTTCGGTCATCGCCAACATATCGAGACCATCCGCAAGGCGGGTGCGAACTTCGAGGAGGCGGTGCTCTCTGGCGGTGGCTCGCGCAGCAGGCTCTGGCCGCAGATATTTGCGGATGTATTGGGTGTTCCCGTGACTGTTGCCGTGTCGCGGGAGACAGGGGCGCTCGGGGCTGCGATTGCGGCCGGCACGGGTGTCGGGCTGTTTGCCGATTTCACCGAAGGCGCCACCGCCATGGTGCGGACCGATCGGCACTATCAGCCCAATGCTGTGCTATCGACCCACTACGCCACCCGTTACAGGCTTTACACGGATATTAACGAGGCGATGACGCCGCTGTGGCGGCGGCTTTCGGAGGCCCGAAGCCTCGCAACAGGAGTTGCAGCGTGACCATGCCCATGAATGAAGCGCCCATGAAACAAGCGCCAATGGATGAAGGCGTTTACGATTTCATCGTCGTCGGTGCGGGGTCGGCCGGCTGCGTGCTGGCAAACCGGCTCTCGGCTGATCCGAGTAACCGGGTGCTGCTGATCGAGGCCGGCGGCTCGGATCGGTATCACTGGGTGCATGTGCCAATCGGTTACCTCTATTGCATGGGCAATCCGCGCACCGACTGGATGATGAAGACGGCGGCCGAGGCCGGCCTCAACGGCCGGGCGCTCAACTATCCGCGCGGAAAGGTGCTCGGCGGCTGCTCCTCGATCAACGGCATGATCTACATGCGCGGGCAGGCGGCGGATTATGACGGCTGGCGGCAGGCAGGCAATGCCGGTTGGGGCTGGGATGACGTGCTGCCCTGGTTCCTGAAATCGGAGGACAATTATCGCGGCAAATCGGCCTTGCACGGAGCGGGGGGCGAGTGGCGCGTCGAACGACAGCGGCTGTCCTGGCCGATCCTCGATGCCTTTCGCGATGCGGCCGAGGAACTCGGCATTCGCAAGACCGGAGATTTCAACGGCGGGGACAATGAAGGGTCCGGCTATTTCGAGGTCAATCAGAAGGGCGGCCTGCGCTGGAACACGACGAAAGCCTTCCTGCGCCCGGCGATGAAGCGGGTAAACTTGCGCGTGCTGACAGGCGCGGAAACCGAGTGGCTGGAATTTGACGGCAAAGCTGTATCCGGCGTGCGCTTTCGCCTCAATGGCCGCTCCTGCGTCGCCCGCGCGTCGCGCGAGGTCATTCTATCTGCGGGTTCGATCAACTCTCCAAAAATTCTGGAGCTTTCGGGCGTCGGGCGGCCGGATGTGTTGTCGAGCCTCGGCATTCCCGTGCATCATGAGCTCCAGGGTGTCGGCGAAAACCTGCAGGACCATCTGCAGATCCGAACCGTCTTCAGGATCGAGGGTGCGCGCACGCTGAACCAACTTTACCACAACCTGTTCACCCGAGCCGGCATGGCCTTGCAATATGCGATCAGCCGTTCCGGTCCGCTCTCGATGGCTCCAAGCCAGCTCGGGATCTTCGCCAAGAGCGATCCGTCCGTCGCTACCGCCGATCTCGAATATCACGTCCAGCCTCTCAGCACCGACCGGCTCGGCGAGCCGCTGCATCGTTATCCTGCCGTGACTGTCTCCGTCTGCAACCTCCGGCCGGAAAGTCGCGGCACCGTGCATATTACGACACGTGATGCCTCGGTCGCCCCTGAAATTCGTCCCAATTATCTTTCGACCACGGGCGACAGGCTGCTCGCGGCAAATTCAATTCGCCATGCGCGCAGCTTGATGGAAACGACGGCTATCTCCCGTTTTCGACCGCAGGAGATGCTGCCGGGCCGGGAATATCAGAGCGATGACGAGTTGATCCGTCGTGCAGGTGATATCGCCACCACGATCTTTCATCCTGTCGGCACCTGCAGGATGGGAAGCGATCCAATGGCGGTGGTGGATGCCAAGTTGCGCGTGCATGGGCTTGAGAAGCTGCGCGTTGTCGATGCCTCGATCATGCCGACGATCGTGTCCGGCAATACGAATTCCCCGGTGATCATGATCGCGGAAAAGGCAGCGGAGATGGCGCTGAGCATGCAATAGCTGGACGATGTCTTCTTTGATCCCACTATCTCGCCGCCTGACGATCACGCCTCGCCTCGGCATGCATCAATAAGAGCTCTCGAAAGTGCCTTGCCCGTACACCTTCGGATACCAGAGATCTTCGAAATCGACACAGTTCACGGTGATTTGGAGCATTGTGTCGGCAGTCTGTGTACGGCCGAATTCGTCAAACACCTAACGTCATTCGCGGTGGCTGTCAGCGGCCGCCTGGCTGACGGCACCTTCCTGCCGGGGCAAATTCGTGCATGAGATAGGTTGGAACCGCTTCGCAGCTTTTCATGAGCGCGGATAATTCCTTGTCGGACTTGCTTGCCAGTATTCCGGTGCGCACAAGTACCGATGCGAGGCCGACATTGGCTGCGCCTTTGATATCGTGCTCGATACTGTCGCCGATGCAGACGACCTTTGCTCGATCGAGACTCCCCCATACTGACATGGCGTGGCTGTAAATTTGATGATACGGCTTGCCGATCCACTGGACCTTGCCGCCGAGTTCCTCATAGATCCTCGCGATTGCTCCCGCGCCAGGTGCGTTCTTGCCGCCCGCCAGCTTGTGAATGTCAGGATTTGTGCAGATGCAAGGCGTGTGATTGGCCGCTGCGGGTTCCAGCATGCGCCGGTATACATCGAGCGCTATGCGTTCCGCCTCGCTGCCCGAGATGATAACGAGATCGGCATCATTCGATCGAGGCACAGTCGTCAGATGAAGACGGTCCGCGAGGTTTTGGTCATCACCGCTGGAAATTGTGAAAGCGCGCATCCCGCGCCGAATGTCCTCAGAATGGGACAGAATATCAAAGGCGACGTCGCCCGACGTCACGAACCGCTCAAACAGGCCACGCTCGAAACCGAGGCGAACGAAGCGTTCGGCATTATAGTCGCCACTTCGCCCGGAGTTGGAAAGGACGATCACCCGTTTGCCATTCTCTTTCAGCCTCTGCAACGCTGCAGCGGCGCCTTCATAGGCGCCCTCGTCATCACGCAGCACGCCAAACTGATCGATCAGGAAATAGTCGTATTGATTGATCAGGTTTGCGAGCGATGTCTCGGGAACAGAGCTCACTGGTTCTTCCTTTGCCATTGAAGAATGAGCGCTGCGGTGCCGATTGCAGCCTCCGTCGACTTCGAAGGCTTAAAAGCGATACCAAGCGCGGCTTGCCGCATGCGTGTCCACGTCGGATTCTTCGAGCCGCCGCCAACGGTTCGGATCGATTTCAGCTGCGCGGCACCAAGCTCCGCCAGCCTGTCATATCCCAACCGTTCAATTTCCGAGATTCCTTCAAGCACTGCCTGGAAGAAAATTGCGTCATCCTCCGGGCGAGGCTCCAGACGAGGGGCATAATCCGGATCGCTGAAGGGGAAGCGTTCCCCGCGTTTAAGTAACGGATAGAAGTTCAAACCCGTGGGTCGCGAGAGATCAAGGCGAGCGGTCAACTCGGCGAGGCGGTCATCTCCGAACAGTGATTTGATGACGGCACCACCCGTGTTGGAGGCGCCGCCGGGGAGCCAGAAATCGAGTACCCTGTGCGAGTAGATACCATATTGCGGTGCGTTGATCGGCCGTTCGGAAGCGAGCTTGAGGACGAGCGTGGAGCCAAGAGCGGTAACGCCATCGCCGATCTGCGAGGCGCCGGTTGCCAGAAACGAGGCGCAGCCGTCGGTCGTGCCGGCGTGAAAGCGGCAAGTCTTTGCAAAGCCAAGCTTGGCAGCGAAACCTTTGACGCGCGAGAGCGCAGCACCGGCACGGTAGACATTGGGAAGCAGGTCGCGATTAAGGCCGGCCATCTCAATCCAGTCCGGCCATTTTTCCCGTTGCAGGTCGTAACCGGTCTTCAAGGCATTGTTTTCGTCTGTTGCTGCTTCGCGCAGACCGAGCTTCAGCAACAGCCAGTCGGCCTGATGGACGACCTTGGATACACCTGGCTGACGGGCAAGAAAGATTGCTCGCGCAAGAGCCGAGCTCGCGCCTTTCGCTGGGCTGTCGGCCGGCGCATGCCGGGATATCTGTTCGACAATATCGCCATCGGGGCAGTTATCATTGTACATCAACGGCGCGCCCACCGGTTCGCCCACGCGATCGAGCGCGAGAACGGTTCCGGATGTTCCGTCGATACCGATTGCTCCGACGGATGCAAGGCTTGTTTTTGCCGCAAGTTGCGTGAGCGCGGTTGACGTTCTTTCCCACCATATGGAAGGGGCGCGACCTTCCTCAGCGGTGAAAAACGGAGTGCTGGCGAGAGCAACAACCTCACCGTTGTCGGAAATTGCGGCCGCGCGGACGCCGGACGTGCCGATGTCGATTCCTATGACAGTTGCGGGCAATGGATTGGGCGAGCTTGTCACGAGGTCACGGCTCCGCGGTCAAGCGCCTGCCTGTACTGCTCAGCCTCCCAGTTTGTCAGCTCGTTTTCGTCCGCTTCGGAAAGATAGTTAACATCGGAATCGTCGGGGATGCGTGCTACGACTTCTGCAAGACATCGAGCCATCGCCTGGCCGCCAGCCGTCAACTCGTTCGACAAGAGTACGCCGGAGCCAGGCACGATGATCATTTTCGGCGGGCTTTCTCCTGTCAGTGCCAAGCTTTCGAGGTAAGCGCTCAAGGATTGGTCTGCGTCCAGGAGGCCGATCTTCACGCCGAGGAAAATCACGTGATCCGGATACATCGAACCGGCTGTCGCCAGCCGGACGCTTTCCTGTGAGAGTGCTAGCTGATGGCTCTCGATGTCGTTTGCTGGAGAGTAACTGCTTTCCCGGCTCAGCCGCTCGAGTGTCTCGATGGACGGGGAGGGAACTTGCCGCTCAGGCATTTCCAGTGCAGCGGAGACCTGCTCGATGCGGCGCGCAACCTCGTCAATGGTGGCCCCGGCAATGATGATGCCGTGATTGTAGAGGACTAAAACGTCGGGACGCGTTGTGGCCGCCAAGTCGACCTCGCGGGCAAGCGGCGTGCCGGGGCGCCTGTAGGGAACCGTCACCCAATTCAACCCGGTCACTTCCAGCCTTGCTTTCAGGAGCCGATCGCGATCTCTCAGAACCGAGAGCGCGATCGAGTTGACGCAGTGGTAATGGGCGACGACTGCCTGGGGCAAGGCCGCGTGAAAGCTGGTCTCGATGGATGGTCGCAGGCCGCTGGTATTCAGTGACGCAATAACGAAATCGGTGGCCTTTTCGGCGCGTTGGTCGCCTTTGCGAAGGGCTTGGACGAGCGGCGCGACACGGACCGGCACCATGATATCGCGATCCCCGGCCTGAGCGAGCCAGGTGCCGGATGCTTTGACCCACATGGTATCGCCATCCTTAAGCGAGGTATTCCCGCCTGCTCCCTGAGTTTTGAGGATGTCGGTTCCGATCTGCTTCGACAGCGCCAGAAACCGGTTGAACTCGCCCTCCGAGCTACCTACCGCCATCGAGACCTCCGCGTTTGAGATGTTCACTCACAATAATGAGCGAATTTTTCACCGATCGTATGTAAGCGATTGAATATCGTCAATGATGAAGTTTTTACGTCACATTGACTTGCGGATGAGGTTTCGTTGTGATTATCTTTAATCATCGGCAGGGAGCGGCCGGGAGGAAAACACAGTGAACGATGCCAGCCGGCATAAACTCATCACCGACCTTCTTCGCGAAACACCGTTCGCTTCGGTTCGCGACCTGCAAGTCCGCCTCGGCGTTTCCCCGGCAACCATCAGACGCGATATCGACAAGTTGCACGAAACAGGGCGAGCCAAGAAGGTCTACGGAGGGATCTCGGCTTTCGAAGTCGGCGGCCGGCTTGCGGCCCGACCATACGACGAGAACCGCGATATTGCGGTCGAGGCCAAGCGCGCGATAGCGCAAAAGGCCGCCTCGCTGGTGCGGGACGGTGACTCCATTATCGTTCATGCCGGTTCTACCTGCTTTCAACTGGGCGTGCTTCTGGCTCGCCGCAACTTGCGCATCTATACCAATTCGATGCCGCTTGCTGCCTACCTCGGCGAGCACGGCAGCTGCCATCTCAGCCTTTCAGGCGGCGAACTCTATCGCGAGCCGGGGATCATTCATGATCCGGCTTCGGGTGCGCCCGATTACTTCGCTTCGCGATTCTTCGTTGGCACGCAAGGCATCGATTCACAGGGGCTTTTGGAGTCACACCCGCTGCTCGTCAAGGCGATCGGCGAGCTCAGCACCTGTGCTGATGAAGTGGTGCTGTTGGCAGACAGCCGAAAGTTTTCCATTCAGCCACGTAACCTGGCTTTGACGCTGTCGCGCGTCGGAACGATCGTGACGGACGACGGTTTGTCCGATGCAAACGCCAAGATGCTTGAGAATGCCGGTGTGACGATCCTCATCGCAGATGTCGGAGGCGTCGTTTGACAGAGCATTGTCCAGTTGCGGTCTTTGACCTCGGAAAGACCAATTCGAAGCTGTTCGTCATCGACGGCAAGGGCGATGTCGTAGCGGAGCGACGCGCCAAGCCGGTGTGGCGCGAGCACGGCGACATTCATGTCCTCGATGACGAAGCTCTTTTTTCCTGGATGCAGGACGAGCTCGGCCAGGCCGTCGAAGCGCATGGCGTTCGCCATGTGACGTTTTCCGCGCATGGCTGCACGTTCGCGCTGATCGGAAAAGGCGAACTTTGCCATCCGATACTTGATTACGAACAGGAGCCTCCGGCATCGGTCGCAGCCAGGATTGATCCGCTCATTCCACCGTTTTCTGAAACCTACTCACCCCGTCTGCCGCTCGGGTTGAACTACGGCCGCCACATTCTGTGGCTTCAGGACAGGGATCCGAGCACGCTCGACGCTACCGATGCGATCCTTGCCTACCCTCAATTCTGGTCATGGAAATTCTCCGGCCGCGCCGCCTCCGAAGTGTCCTATCTCGCTTGCCATTCCCATCTCTGGGCACCGTTGGCCGATGACTTCAGCAGCCTCGTCGACCAAGAGGGTTGGCGCGCGAAAATGCCTGATCTTGTGTCGGCAGGTTCGTCACTTGGGACATACCCCGTCACGGCAACAGGCGAAACTGTGGACGTTATGGTCCACAATGGTGTCCATGATAGCAATTCCGCACTGTTCTACTACAGGTCCGTCGGCTTTGACGATTTCACGCTGATCTCGACTGGCACCTGGGTGATTATCTTCAATCAGGCGTGCCCTTTGAATGCCCTCGATCGTGAGCGCGACATGCTCGCCAATGTCACGGTAGACCATGCACCTGCCGCAACGATCCGGTTCATGGGTGGTCGCGAATACGACGTGGCAAGCCAAGGCTGGACAAAGCCGATCAGTATCGAAGCGGTAGAAGCGGTCATCGCCAAGGGCAGCTTCGCCCTGCCGTCTTTCGCCGCCGGTGGGCCGTTTCCGGGTTCAGAAGGTCATTTCCTCGGACCAGCCGTTGACGGCGAGGAGCGGGCGGCCGTGGCGTTGCTCTACGTGATCCTGATGACGGATCTGTCACTCGATCTTATCCATTCGCAAAACGACATTGTGATCGATGGCGGCTTGGTCAAGGCCGACCTCTATGCACCATTGCTTGCGGCCTTGCGGGATCAGACCGTCTTTACCAGTGCAAATCCCGAAGGCAGCGCCTTCGGGGCGGCTGCGCTCGTATTTCGCCAGTCCAATGTCCGGCCCTTCAAAAATGAGTGTGAGCGTATCCGTGCCGTCGAGATCGCCGGCCTTGGCGACTACAGGCGGGAATGGAGGCGACGTGCGATAGAGCCGAGGCGTGACGTGTCGCCGCCGGCCATGCTGAGCGAGGGGATCCGATGAACCCAGTTGTAGCATCGTCCCCGGAAATTACTCCCGTTCTCGAAATGCGGAACATCAGCAAGACCTTCGGCAATACGCGCGCACTGACGAAAGTCTCCTTGACTGTGTATCCCGGTGAAATTCATGCGTTGATGGGGGAGAATGGCGCCGGCAAGTCGACGCTGATGAAGGTTCTCTCCGGTGCTTACCTCGCGGATCCCGGCGGTACGATTCTGGTCAGCGGCCGGCCGGCGGTCACCGGCGACCCGATCAAGGCAAGAGCCAACGGCATTGCGGTGATCTATCAAGAACTGTCGCTCGCTCCCAATCTGACTGTCGCCCAGAACATGTTTCTCGGGGAAGAGCCGTCACGTCTTGGGTTCGTCGACCGCGCGGATATCAGGAAGCGCGCCGAGCCCATTCTGAAGCGCCTCGGCATCGGCTTTTCTCCCAATCAGCTTGTGTCGTCCCTTTCCTTGGGCGAGCGTCAAATGGTCGAAATTGCCCGCGCTCTTACCACGGACGCGCGCATCATCGTCATGGACGAACCGACGACATCGCTGACGAGCCGGGAAACCGAAAAGCTTTTCGAGGTGATCGCCAGCCTCAAGGCACATGGAATTGCGATCATCTACATCAGCCATCGCATGGAAGAAATCTACGCGCTTGCAGACCGCGTCAGCGTGCTTCGCGACAGTGCCTATGTTGGAACGCTGAAGCGCAGCGAACTGTCGGCCGAGCGGCTCGTCTCCATGATGGTCGGCCGCGACCTGTCGTCGTTCTATAAAAAGGAGCACCGCGCTGCCGCGCACGATCGCCAGGTCGTGCTTGCCGTCAAGAATGTGGGAGACGGGCGGCGCGTGCACGATTGCTCTTTCGATGCCTGTTCCGGAGAGGTGCTGGCCATCGCAGGCCTTGTCGGTTCAGGCCGCACGGAGCTTGCGCGACTGATCTTCGGTGCGGACCACAAGGCCACCGGCGTCGTAACCTTGAACGGTCAGGAGCTTTCGCTGCGCGGCCCCCACGATGCGCTTAATGCCGGGATTGCCTACCTCACCGAGGATCGCAAGGCACTTGGCCTGTTCCTCGACATGACGATCAACGAGAACATCAATGTCGGTGTGATCGCCAGGGATGCGCGACCAGGCGGGTTCCTCGATTTCGGCAAGGCGAAGAAGCGTGCCGATGACGCCGTTTCGTCCCTGTCGATCCGAACGAAGAGCACGTCCATCAATGCCGGGGCCCTGTCGGGCGGCAACCAGCAGAAGGTGTTGCTGGCGCGCCTTCTGGAGACCAAGCCGCGGGTCGTCATCCTTGATGAGCCGACGCGCGGCGTCGACGTCGGTGCGAAGTCGGAAATCTATCGGATCATCGACGAGCTTGCCGAAAGCGGCATCGCCATCATCGTGATCTCAAGCGATCTGCCCGAGGTGATTGGTATCGCCGACCGCGTGTTGGTGATGCGCGAGGGACACATCGCCGGCGAGGTCGTCGCATCGCCGGACCGACCGATCGAGCAGGAGACCATCATGGCCCTTTCGACCGGTCCGGTCGGTCGAGACACAATGAGCGCGACATAAGAGAGAACCTGAAATGAGCGCAATGCAGAGCGGACAGACAGCAACAGACAGGATGAGGCTGAGGTCGACCTTGACGGCCCTCGGTATGCTACCCGTCCTCATTCTTTTGGCCGTCGGCTTTCATCTTCTCAGCGGTCGCTTCCTCAGCGTCAACAATCTGTCGATCGTCATGCAGCAGGCGTCGATCAACACCGTGCTTGCGGCCGGCATGACATTCGTGATCCTGACGGGCGGCATCGATCTTTCCGTCGGATCGATCCTTGCCGCCTCAGCCATGGTCGGTGTCATCGTTTCGCTGTGGCCGGATGTCGGCATGCTTGGGATTCCCGCAGCAATCGCTGTCGGACTGGCATGCGGCCTCATCAATGGAGTTATCATCGCGTTCTTGAAACTCCCGCCCTTCATCGTCACGCTGGGTTCGCTAACGGCAATGCGCGGTATTGCCCGTCTTCTCGGCAACGACACGACCGTCTTCAATCCCGATCTGCCCTTCGACTTCATCGGCAACGGCAATCTGTTCGGCGTGCCATGGCTGGCGATCATCGCATTGGTGACGATCCTGGTATCCTGGGTGATCCTCAAGCGGACGGTCCTCGGAACCTGGATCTACGCTGTTGGCGGCAATGTCGAGGCTGCACGCCTCACGGGCATCAAAGTGCCGCTGGTGCTTTTGTTCGTCTATTCGATGTCGGGCCTGCTATCGGGCCTGGGTGGTGTCATGTCGGCGGCCCGCCTGTACGCGGCAAACGGATTGCAGCTTGGCCAGGCTTATGAGCTCGACGCGATTGCAGCCGTCATTCTCGGCGGTACCAGTTTCGTCGGCGGCGTCGGGTCGATCTGGGGCACGCTGATAGGGGCTTTGATCATCGCTGTCCTGTCGAACGGTCTCATCCTCGTCGGGGTTTCCGACATCTGGCAGTACATCATCAAGGGACTTGTCATCATCGTTGCCGTCGGGCTCGACCGCTACAGGCTGAGAGGGCTTAGCCGCACCTGAGCTGCGGCTGAAGGAACCGGGTTACCGGATAACAAAGGCGCAGGAGGCGCCATAAGGAGGAAAGCATGCGCATGATCTCTAAACTGCTCACCGCCACCGCGCTCGCCGCGGCAATTGCAATGCCGGCCGCGGCAAAGGATCTTCAAAAGATCGGCATTTCGGTCGGCCTTCTGGGCAATCCATTCTTTGTCGCGACCATCAAGGGCATTGAAGACCGAGCCAAGGAAATCAATCCGAATGTTCAGGTGACCTCCGTTTCTGCCGATTACGACCTCAACAAGCAGGTTTCGCAGATCGACAGCTTCATTGCCGCAGGCGTTGACATCATCATGCTCAACGCGGTCGACGCCAAGGCAATTGCACCGGCCGTCAAGAAGGCTCAGGCCGCCGGCGTTATCGTCGCCGCCTTTGACGTGTCCGCACCCGGTGCAGACGTCACTGTCATGACGAACAACGTCAAGGCAGGCGAAGAAGCCTGCCAGTACATCGTCGACAAGCTCAGCGGCAAGGGCAATGTTGTCATCATTAACGGCCCGGCCTCGTCCTCGATCCTCGATCGCGTCCAGGGTTGCAAGAACGTCCTGTCGAAGAGCCCTGACATCAAGATCCTCTCTGACGACCAGAACGGCCAGGGATCGCGCGATGGTGGTCTTGCGATCATGCAGGGATTGCTGACGCGCTTCGACAAGATAGACGCCGTTTTTGCAATCAACGATCCGACCGGCATTGGCGCAGAGCTTGCCGCAAAGCAGTTGAACCGGAACGAGTTTTTCATCACCGCAGTCGATGGCGCTCCTGATATCGAAAAGTCGCTCGCCAGCGGCAACTCGATGATCAAGGCCTCCGCTTCGCAGGATCCCTACGTCATGGCCGGCGACTCGCTGAAGATGGCCGTCGACGTCCTGAATGGCAAGAAGCCGGCCGAAACGACGGTGCTTCTCGACCCGAAGTTGATCACGGCTGAAAACCTCAAGGACTACAAGGGCTGGACGGCAGCCCGCTAAGGTCTCCTCCCGAGTGGCCCGCCGTTGCCGCGTGCACGGCGGGTCGCCTTCCCTCAATGAAAATCTCAGGAAGCGGTTTGCCCATGTCCAAGATCGGTGTCCACTCATTTGTCTGGAGTGCCGGCTCGTCGAAGGATGAGCTCGATAAAGCTCTATCGAGGTCCCACGAACTTCAGTTCAAGCTTATCGAGTTTTCGTACCTCGATCCGAAACAGGTGGACGTGAAGTGGCTGGCGTCTCGCATCGAGGAACTTGGCCTTGATGTCGCAATCAGCATGGGGCTGCCCTCAGAGGGTGACATCTCCAGTCATGATCCGGCAGTTGTTGCCAAGGGCGAGGATATTCTCGACCGCGCTGTGGCACTCGTGCGCGATCTGGGCGGTACCAAGCTTGCCGGCATACTGAGCTCGGCCCACGGCAAGCAGGAACATGCGCTGACAAAGAAGGGATGGGATACGAGCGTCGCCACCCTGTCGAGAGTGGCAGATCGAGCCAAGGCTGCCGGCGTTACGCTAAACCTCGAAATCGTCAATCGCTTCGAGAGCAATATGCTCAATACGGCGGCGCAGGGGATGGCCTATATTTCAGATACAGGCGCTGCGAACGTCTTTCTGCATCTCGATACCTTCCACATGAACATCGAAGAGGCCGACGTCGGCCTTGCAATCCGTCACGCCGCGGACAAGATCGGCTATGTCCATATCGGGGAAAGCCACCGCGGTTACCTCGGTACCGGAAATATCGATTTCGCCACCATCTTCGACGCTCTCGTGGCGATCGGGTGGGATGACTATGTAACCTTTGAATCCTTCTCCACTACGATCGTCGACAAGGACCTTTCATTGAAGACTGCCATCTGGCGCAATCTCTGGGACGACAATGTTGCGCTTGCCAGGCATGCCCGTCAATTTGTCGAACTTGGGCTGGAAACCGCCAAGCGCAGGGCCGAACTGGTCAAGCAGACGCACTTGACGTGGTCATAGGAAGGGGCCGCTTAACCGCATACCCGTAGGCGCATGGAGTGACGGCTTTTCAATCGCACGGACCGTCCCCGGAACGGCTGGCTTCGCGCATAGCCGTTCGTCAGGAGGTGCGGCGCCAGACAGACCGGTTGTCCTTTCGCCGTCTGGGCGGCTCGGTCAGGCGAGATTTGGTTCCATGCTTTTTGTGTAGACGCCGGCGATATCCGGACAAAGTTCGCCGCCCGCCTTGGGTAATCCATTGGCTAGGTCGTTCCCAAGCGATTTGTTTTGCGCCACTCTTCGTACTCTCCGCGGGCATCGTCATGCAGCGGATAGTAGCGCTGCAACGACCCGCCCTCCATGAGTTTCATTCGCGAAAACTCCTCCCAATCGTGATGCTTTTGCGATTCTTCGATGACGCTCGCAGCCATTGCGACTGGAAGCACGACCACCCCGTCATCGTCGGCGACGATGATGTCTCCGGGGATTACCGTGACACCGCCGCAGGCAATCGGAACGTTGACGGCGTTGGGATAGATGCCGGTCTGCACATGATAGTTGGGCGTCCAGCCGCGCAGCCATAGAGGCAGATCCAGCTTCTCGACATTGGGCCGGTCGCGCATGCACCCATCGATCACGATGCCAGCGCCGCCTCTCCCTTTGAAATAGGTCGACATCATATCGCCGAAGACCCCCGAGCTCATGTCGCCGCGCGCATCGACGACGACCACATCGCCCTCCTGCACGTGATAAAGCACATGGCGGTGCAACTGCGTCTCCGGATCTGCATATTCTCCCTCGGTGAAGAGGTCGGGCCGCTGCGGCATGAATTGAAGCGTCAGGGCCGGCCCGACGATCGACTTGCCGTGATTTTGCGGCACGGGACCGACCATGTGCGGATTGCGGAAGCCCATGTGGCCTAGCGTGCCGGAGATCGTCGCGGCACCGATTTCCTTCAATGCGTCGATCATCTCTCTGGGCGGTCGCGTAATCTCGGGCATATGTGTCATTCCAGGCTCCCGTTGGATGAAACTACCAGTTTGTGACAGAACCGTCGCGGCGCTTCAGGTGAGGCGCTTCCCAGAAACGAAAGCTCTCTGCCTTGACTGCCTCTTCGTTGACCTCGACGCCGAGCCCTGGCAGATCGCTGACCGGATAGTCGGAGCCGTCGAGCCTTGGTTGCACGGGGAAGAAGTCGGAATTGTCGAAGCCCAGCTTTGCTTCGGGCGCCCTGGTCTCGAGCCAGGCGAAATTCGGTACCGCGGCGGCGAGATGGATGGTCGCGGCGGTGCAGACTGGGCCGAGGGGATTGTGCGGCATCAGGTCCACATAGTGCGCCTCGCTCCAGCCGGCGACCTTCATCGCCTCGGTGAGCCCGCCAACATTGCAAACATCGAGCCGGTTGAACTGATGGATGCCACGCTCGATGTAGGGCAGGAATTGCCACTTGCTGGCAAATTCCTCGCCGATGGCGAACGGGATGTCGGTCATCCTGCGCAGGGACTCGTAGGCTTCCGGTGTCTCGTCGCGTATCGGCTCCTCGAGGAAATCAAGCACGCCACGGCCGAGCTTGTTACAGAAGCTCGCAGCCTCTGCCACCGACAGCCGATGGTGATAGTCGATGCCGAGGACGACCTCGTCGCCCAGCGCCTCGCGCGCCTTGTTTAGCATAGTTGCGGTCGCGGCGATCGACTCCCGCGGCTCAAAGATGTCCTTGCTGTTTTGCCCGACAGGGAAGAAGCGGATCGCCTGCCACCCTTGTGCGCGCAGTTCGCGGGCCCGTTCGATGGCAACATCGCCCTCGGCCTCGTCGCCGGTCGAGGCGAAGGTCGGAATCCGGTCGCGCTGCTTGCCGCCCAGCAGTTCGTATGCCGGCACCCCCAGCGCCTTGCCCTTGATGTCGTGAAGGGCAATGTCGATGGCGGAAATCGCCGCCTGCAGAACGCGCCCGCCTTCGAAGTATTGGCTGCGATAGACTTCTTGCCATATCCGACCGATCTGCATCGGGTCGCGGCCGATGAGAAACTCGCGATAGTGCTCGATCGCGCCGGCCACGGCCTTCTCGCGACCGCTCAAGCCGCTCTCGCCCCAGCCGAAGATGCCGTTGTCGGTCTCGACCTTGACCAGCATCTGGTTGCGCGTTCCGACCCACACCGGATAGGGCTTGATCGCCGTGATCTTAAACTTCGTGGTCATCCACGCCCTCGGTTCACACGCATCCGCTTGGTCTCAGTCGGCCTTGAGGGCCATTTCCGTTTCGCCGTCGAACAGATGCATTCGCTCCTGATCGAACTCGAGCCAGATCTGTTCGTCGGGCGCCACGGCAATGGTCGGCGGCACGCTGACATTGACGATGGCTCCAGACAGAAACGCCTGTACGAAGGTGACGTCCCCGGTCGGCTCCACCGTGTAGGCCTTGGCAGGGACGCTGCCAGGCATCGCACTCTTGTGCAGCCTGATCGTCGAGTGACGTGCGCCGAGCACGACTTTCCTGGTTGTTGCCCTTGCGACCTTCTGGGCGTTGATTGGCGAGAGCTCGAGGTACCACCCCTCCGGGCTGGTCAGCACAGTATTGCCGCTTGCCGTTGATGCCTCCAGCGGAACAAGGCTCATTGCCGGGCTGCCGACGAAGCTCGCGACGAACATGTTCACCGGATGGGCAAAGACCTCTGCCGGTGAATCGTATTGCTGCAGGTAGCCGCCATTCATCACCGCCATCCTGTCGGCCATCGTCACCGCTTCGAGTTGGTCGTGCGTCACGTAGATGACCGTCGCCTTGAGGTCCTGGTGGAAGCGCTTGATCTCCGAGCGCATCTGCACGCGCAGCTTTGCATCGAGGTTGGAGAGTGGCTCATCCATCAGGAATACCGCCGGATCTCGAACAAGGGCGCGGCCCAGCGCCACGCGCTGCTGTTGCCCGCCCGAAAGTTCGCGTGGCTTGCGCTCGAGCAGCTGCGTCATGTCGAGCACTCGCGCTGCTTCCCTGACCTTCTTGTCGATTTCGTTCCTTGGCAATTTGCGCATCTGCAGCGGGAACGCCAGATTTTTATAGACCGATTTCTGCGGATAGAGTGCGTAGTTCTGGAACACCATTGCGATGTCCCGGTCCTTGGGGTCGAGATCGTTGACCACCCGGTCGCCGATGACGATGTCGCCGGAGGTGATGGGGATGAGCCCCGCCACGAGATTGAGTGTGGTTGTCTTGCCGCAGCCTGAAGGGCCGACAAGCGCAACGAATTCGCCGTCGTTGACCGTCAGCGAAACATTGTTGACAGCTTTGAAGCTGCCATAGGTCTTGACCAGATTCTTGAGGACCACGTGGGCCACCGGCAACTCCCCTAGTGCTTGACTGCGCCTTCCGTGAGTGCGCGTACGAAGTATCGTTGCAGGACGAGGAACAGGACCACGACGGGCACGCTCATCATGAAGCTGGCCGCCATCAGGCCCGGAAAGTCCGTTGTATTTTCCGAAAAGAAGCGCTGGATGCCGACGGGCAGTGTCAACTGCTCGTTCTTGGATAGGAAGGTGTAGGCGTAGATGTACTCGTTCCACGCGCCAATGAAGGAGTAGATCGCCGTGGCGATGATGCCTGGCGCCGAGAGCGGCATCACGATGAGGATAAATGCCTGGAACCGCGTGGCCCCGTCGATGCGCGCCGCCTGCTCGAGTTGCACCGGGATGTTGTCGTAGAAGCCCTTGAGGAGCCAGATTGCCAGCGGCAGGCCGAATGTGAGGTAGGTGAGGATGAGCGACCCATGCGTGTTCACGAGTCCGATCGCGCGCATCAGGATGAAGAGCGGTACGAGAAAGATCACTGCCGGAAACATGTTCCGAAGCAAGACGGTGAAGAACAGAAAGTTCCGGCCCGGGAAGGTGAAGCGTGAAAAGGCGTAGGCCGCAGGAACTGCCACGATCACAGAAAGGATGGTTGTGGCGGTGGCGACGAAAAGGCTGTTCCAGAAGAAGCGCAGGAAGTCCTGGCCGACGCTGTTTTGCGGGTCGAGCAGCTTCTGGTAGCTGGCGAGCGTGGGTTGGTCCGGCCACCATTGCGGCGGGAATTGCATGGCCGCGAAACCTGACTTGATCGAGGTGATCAGCATCCAGATCATCGGCAATGCGGTGTAAAGCAGCATGAACACAAGGAAGATGCGTCCGCCCCACCGCCATCCATCAATGCGCCTACGGCGACGCGCCTGGCTTCGATGAGCAGTTTCGGCAATCGTGCTCATTCATTTCCATCCTTCTGCTCGTTGCCGCTCAGTGCGCGGACGTAGAAGTAGCCGAGCGACATCAGGATCAGGAACAGCAGCACAGAATAGGCCGATGCCACCCCCCAACGCTGGCGGCCGAAGGCGAGTTCATAGATGTGGGTGATCCAGATATGCGATGCATTCGACGGCCCGCCGCCGGTCATGATCCAGGGGATGATGAAGGAATTGAAGTTGGCCACAGCCAGCAGAAGGATCGTCACCGTCGAAACGTTTCTCAGGTGCGGAAAGGTGACGTGCCAGAACCGCTGCCATGCATTGGCCCCGTCGACTTTTGCGGCGCGCAGCAACTGGTCGGGAACCGTCTGCAGGCCGGCCATCATCATGATCATCGCAAATGGAAACTCTCGCCAGATATTGACGACGATCAGCGAGGGCAGCACCGTGCTGACGCTGTCGATGAAATTCGGCGGCCGGTCGGCCAGTCCGAGGCCGACAAGCACCGCGCCAATGATCCCGAAGTCCGAATGGTAGATCCACTTCCAGATATAGGACGCGGCAACCGCGCTGATGACCCAGGGAATGATCAGGATGGCACGCAGGATGCCCCGGCCGACAAAGTCGCGATGGAGCGCCAGGGCACAGGCAAATCCAAGGACAAATGAGATGAAGGTCGATCCCAGTGTCCAGATGAGAGTGTTCGAGGTGACCTTCCAGAATACCGGACTTGTGAGGATGGCGATGTAGTTGTCGAGGCCGACGAAGATCTTGTCCCGAAGCTGCAGGCCAGGCGGTGTATTGAAGAACGACAGCTCGATCGTGTAGTAGATCGGGTAGGCTATGACGACAAGCATCACGGCAATCGCGGGAAGCACGTAGGCGTAGTCGGCGCGATGCTCCCACATCTTTCGCAGCACGCCGGGCCTGTCGGGGTGCAGTCTTCGGCTAACCTCGGCCTTGCCAGTCAAGATCGTCACTGTGCCGCACCCTTGTTCTTTTGAGCAAACCGGCTGCGATCAGCGCAGCCGGTCAGATCGTCAGGCCCGGACTAGAGTCCGCCATCCGTCAGGTCTTTTACCTTCTTGGCTGCGTCGTCCGCTGCTTGGTCGACGGTCATGGCCCCGGTCAGGGCATTCTGCAGCATGTCCGGGACGATGATGTTCATGATCTCGGGGGACTGCGGCAGCGCCGGGAACGGGATGCCGTATGGCAGCATCGAGGTCGTGACATCGAGGAACTTGATGCTGTCCAGACGTTCCTTCATCCATTTGGTCTTGAAGCCGTTAAGATTTCCCGGGTTCGAGCCGGCATAGGCCATCTTCAGCGACCATTCGGGGCTCGTCCACATGCAGATGATAGCCTTTGCAGCCGGCTCGTCTACCTTGCCGCCCTCCACATATTCGGGCTTCAGGATATGAATGTTGGAGCCGCCAAACACGACGGCACGCTTGCCGTCCGGGCCGGTGGGAATGAGGCCATAGCGCATGTTGTCGATTACCGTCTGCGCCTTGACCTTGTCGGTATCCGTCGCCTTTTTCTGCAGGTCGAGCATGACGTTGTAGTCGGACGGGTGCGAGATCATCATGCCGAGCTGGCCGGCGAGGAAGAGGGGCTGGTTGTCGGCCTGCTGGTTGGTAAGTGCCGAAACCGGAACCGACTTGTCGCGCACGTACATATCGTAGGAAGCTTGCAGGGCCGCCTTGCTCTGCGGTGAGTTCAGCTCGACCACCTTATACGTCGGGTTGGCCGTCGCTTCGTCGAAGACGCCGCCGCCATAGGCCCACAGCTGAGGCATGAAGCGGTACGGTGTATTTCCGGCATTCTTGCGCGCCACGAGGCCATAACCGGCAATGCCGAGCTTGTCGTGGATCTGCTTGGAATACTTGACGACGTCGTCCCAGGTTGCTGGAGCCTTGTCCGGATCAAGGCCTGCACGCTTGAAGATGTCGGCGTTCCAGATGAACGCCATCGTTTCGTTGTTGGTGGGAATGCCGTAGGTCACCCCATCCCAGGTTACAGCCTTCATTGCGCCCGGCCAGAAATCCTCGGTCGAATACCCTACATCCTCGGGTTTGAGCGGCTGCAAATATCCCTTTGCGGCGAACTCCGTGCCGCCGAGGATTTGCAGGCGGACCGCCATCGGTGCTGCATTGCCAAGGAGTGCGGTCCGGAACTTGTCCAGCAGGTCGTTATAGGTGAGAGCCTGTTCCTCAAGCTGGATGTTTGGATAGGTTTTGCGGAAGGTCTGGAAGAAGTCCTTGTAATATTCGCGCAGGAGGTCGGGGTCGCCCTCGAACACGCCCTGATACCAGAAAGTCAGTCGCCCCTTGTAGTCGAGCGGGGTGACCTTGGCGCAATCGCCCGCCGTGTCAAAATCCTGAGTGCCGGCAATGGAGCGCACATATTGCGGCGACCACTTGCTCAAATCGATCGACGCACCGAGCGCCGACGCAGACATCAACGATATCATCAAGGCGGTTGAGACAGTGCCGCGCAGGACGGCACCTCCGAGTGAAATCCTCGTCATAGGTATCCTCCGGGTTCGCTCCCATGCCGCCCTGCCTCAAGGCGAGCGGTCTTTTGCTCCTCGGCCCCAGGACGTTTGTATCCAGTGTATGCCTTAAAGCTAATCATACGTTTTCAGATCGTCGATTGCCTGTCAACCGGCGAAATCGTACATTGTTTGGAGGAGCTTCGCGTGATACTTAAGAAATGCGTGTATTAATTGGGGACAGTCTTGGCCGATACGAGCGCTTTCAAAGCACAGCCACCCGAAGGGATCGACGCGATCGGGGCCTCCAGCGAGGGTGCCTCGCTCTATCAGCTGATCAGGGAAGACATCATCGAAGGGCGGCTCGCCGCCAACGAACGGCTCGTGGTCACCGATCTCGCCCGACGTCACGGCACCTCGACCAACCCCGTGCGCGAGGCTCTGCAATTGCTGCGCGGGGAGGGCTTTGTGACCCTTGTTCCCAATCGCGGAGCGCGCGTCCGGCCGATTGATCAGGATTTTGTTCGGGACATCTACGAGATCGGCGTCTTGATCGAGCCGGCACTGACACGATGGTTCGTCAGCATGGCGACTGTCGAAGACATTGCTGAACTCGAACGCATCCAGGCGCTGATTGAAGAGAACGACTTCGCCGATACGCTCAGGCACAGTGAGCTCGACACCGCCTTTCACACCGTAATGTACCAGAGGCACTATAACCGCCATGCCGCCGAGCTTTGGTGGAAGCATCGCGAAGTGCTTCGGGCCGTGAGCCGGCGTTTCAACTTCACACTCGCCCGGCGCGCGGCGATCCTTAGCGAGCATCGAGAGCTCATCGAGCACGTAAAGGCGGGCAACGCGAACGAGGCAGCCGAGCTTATTGCGCGCCATGTGGAGGGCTCCGGCCGACACATCCTCGAACACATGCGTGCACGCAACGCCGCTCGGGCAGGATAGAAAAGATCGCCTGGAATATCGTTATCCCGACCACTTCGGATAAAGGCAGTTGAGATGAAAATCACCAGCGTGCGGCCGTGGCTGATCAAGTCCGAGGCTTCTTATTGGGGAGAGTTTCTGTTCGTCGAGGTGACGACAGATGAGGGGGTGAGCGGCTGGGGAGAGATCACCACCACGACAAGGCTTGCCAATCGCGCCCTCTGCACGATCCTGCGGCAGATCGGTGCCGCAGTGACGGGCGAGGACCCGGCGCGTATCGAGTATCTCTGGCACAAGATATTCCGCAGCTTCACCTATATGGGCAGTCGCGGGGCCGCGGTCGAATGCGTGAGCGCCATTGACATTGCTCTCTGGGACATACGAGGCAAGGTACTCGGCAAGCCGATTTACGAGCTGTTGGGCGGATCGGTACGCGATGAAATCGCGCTCTACACCCACCCCAACCAGGCCAAATTTACCAGCAAGGAGGCTGTCGTCCGCGAAATTCGCGACATCGTCGAATCCGGCCACACTGCGCTCAAGTTCGATCCTTTCCCCTACCAAGGCCGCAATTCCGAGGGGCAGCCTCGCGAACAGCGGGACGGATACCTCGATGGCAGCATGTCCCGCAAGGACGAGCGCGAAGCCGCCGAACTCACGGCTCTGATCCGGGAAACGGCAGGCTCTGATGTCGACATTCTCATCGATGCGCATGGCCGGTTCGACGTTCCGACCGCCATTCGCCTTTGTCGAAGCCTCGAGGAAGCTGGTCAGATCGACTGGTTCGAGGAGCCCTGTCCGCCGGAGAGCCTCAACGCTCTCCGACAGGTCCGTGAGAAGGTCAGCGCCGCCATCTCCTGGGGCGAGCGCGGCCACACCAAGTGGGATTTCGTGCCGGTGCTCGAAAACAGGCTCGCTGACTACATCATGCCTGATGTCACCTGGACCGGCGGCATTACTGAACTCAAGAAGATTTCTGCCCTGTGCGAAGCCTACTACATCCCGGTCTCGCCGCATGACGCCGCAGGGCCGATCAACGTGGTTGCGGGAGCGCAGGTGATGATGACCGTTCCCAACTTCTACAAACTCGAAACGTCGGAGTGGAACCTCGGCAAATACGATCACCTCATCGACAGACCGCTCGATGTTTCGAACGGTAGCCTCAAGCTTTCGCCGAGGCCCGGTCTCGGCGTTGAAATGAACCGCGACTATCTTCAAGACCACGAGATAGAGTTGGCCTAGCAACGCTCTACGCCGCCCCCGCAAGCGCGGCGACGAGCCCCACCCACCAGAACGAGGACAAGTCATGCCAGAGGCAGATGGAGCCGACGAGGCGCTCAATCGGGTGAACATGCATTCCAAGCCGTCCGACCTTCGCATCACCGACATGCGGGTAGCCGAAATTGTCGGCGCGCCGTTCACCTCGGTGCTGCTCAAGATTTACACCAACCAGGGCATCGTCGGGCTTGGCGAGGTGCGTGACGGTGCCAGCGCCACCTATGCCCTGATGCTGAAGAGCCGGTTGCTTGGCGAGAACCCTTGCAACATCGATCGACTGTTTCGCCGGATCAAGCAGTTCGGCGGGCACGGCCGGCAGGGCGGTGGCGTATCGGCGGTTGAAATCGCGTTGTGGGATCTGGCCGGCAAGGCCTATGGCGTCCCCATCTACCAGATGCTCGGCGGCCGGTTTCGGGAAAAAGTGCGCGTCTACTGCGATACCGACGCCACCGTGCCGAGCGGCACCGAGACAGGAAAGCGCCTCAAGCAGCGCATGGAGCTCGGCTTCACCTTCCTCAAGATGGATCTTGGGCTGATGCAGATCGCGGATGTGCCCGGTGCGGTCGTGTTTCCGGCCGGCTCACTGGAAGGCTACCGCCACAGTCCCACTCGCGGGCCGCTGAAGACCAATGACGAGCGGCGCATCCGCAACGCTGCGTACGATTTGCATAACGTCCAGCACCCGTTTACCGGCCTTCACTTTTCCGACAAGGGCCTCGACCTGCTTGAGCAATACATCGCCGAGGTTCGGGAGGTCATCGGCATGGACGTGCCGCTCGCGATCGACCATATCGGCCATATCTCGTTGCAGAACGGCATTCGCCTCGCCAGGCGAATTGAAAAATACGTGCCAGCCTGGCTCGAGGATGTGATCCCTTGGCAATACACCGAGCAGTACCAGCGACTGCAGGACGCCACCACGGTGCCGATCTGCACCGGCGAGGATATCTATCTCAAGGAGGGCTTCGAGCCTCTGCTCAAGAGCGGCGGCGTCTCCGTTATCCACCCGGACCTGCTCACCAGCGGGGGCATCCTCGAGACCAAGAAGATTGGCGATATGGCGCAGGACGATGGTGTCGCCATGGCCATCCATATGGCAGAAAGTCCAATCGCCGCAATGGCTGCGGCACATGTCGCGATCGCGACCGAAAATTTCATGGCGCTCGAATACCACTCCGCCGATGTCGACTGGTGGGACGATATCGTCACGGGCCTTCCCAAACCGCTGGTGAAGAACGGCTTCATCACTGTTCCGGACAAGCCGGGGCTGGGGATTGACGACGTCGTCGACGAGGTGATCTCGCGGCATCTGCAGCCGGGTGTCACCGGCATTTGGCAGCCTACGGATCACTGGGACAATGAGTATTCCTGGGATCGCACCTGGAGCTGAGGAAAAAAGGAACGAAGATGAAGATCACCGATCTGCGCTGCGCCGTTATCGGCAAGCACCCGATCGTCCGCATCGTTACGGACGAGGGCCTCTATGGCCTGGGCGAAGTCGAATTCACCAAGTCCTACCTCAAGCCCTTTGTGCTGCATTTCCGCGAGGCGCTGGTCGGCGAGGACCCGACCGACGTCGAGAGAATAATGCTGAAGATCCGCCAACGCGGCTCTTTCAAGCCGTACGGCGCCGCGGTGAGCGCTATTGAACATGCGTTGTGGGATATTGCTGGCAAGGCCGCGGGCGTGCCCGCCTATAAGCTGCTCGGCGGCAAGGTGCGGGACAAGGTGCGCGTCTACAACGGCTCGGTTCGCCAAAAACGCACGGGCGACCGGCCGGAGGATTACGCCGCTGACGTCAAGTGGATGATGGAGCAGCCGCAGAACTTCTTCATGATCAAGCAAGGGATCTCGTTCCACTCCAACATGAAGGACACGATCGAGGGCTTCCACTACGGCGTGACGCAGAAGAAGGCCGGCTATCACGGCGCCATGGATCAGGGTATGATCAGCGAGCGCGGTTTCAATCACATGATCGACTGCGTGATCGCAATGAAGGAAGTGCTGGGCGACAAGGTCAGCCTGGCGCTCGACTGCGGCCCCGGCTGGATGCTGCCCGATGCGATCAAGTTCGCCCGCGCGGTCGAAAAGTACAATTTGATGTGGCTCGAGGACATGCTGACTGGCGACTACGTGCCATGGGTCAATCCGCAGGCCTATCGGGAGCTGACAACCTCCACCTCGACGCCAATCCACACTGGTGAGCAGATCTACCTGCGACACAATTTCAAGGAGCTGATCGAAACGCAGGCGGTACGCGTCATCGGCCCCGATCCAGCCGATGTCGGAGGCATTGCCGAGCTCAAATGGATCGCCGAGCACGCCTACATGCACTCGATCCTGATGGCACCACACGGCACTGCCAACGGTCTGCTTGGCCTCGGCGCGTTGATCAATGTCTGCGCCACCTTGCCGGCAAATTACATCGCTTTCGAATATCCCACCGCCTCCGATCCCTGGTGGGAGGACCTGGTAATCGGCCTGCCGTCGCAGATCGTAAAGGACAGCATGGTGGACCTGCTGGAAGCGCCGGGGCTCGGCCTCGATATCGACGCTGAAGCGGCCAGGAGATATCTGAGGGAAGAGGATGCGGGCTTTTTCGACTGAAGCGTTGTCCACTTGCCCGCAGCAGCGATAGGAGCGGCGAAACCGGTCCGCGTCTTCTATATTCCCGCGTCCTCAGGGGCGGCTTCTCGAATCGTGTTCCATATACAACTGACCACTATTCCTCGAATACCTTGCCGGTGCGAGCCTCGAGCCGGTAGCGGTTGCCGGGATAGATGAGCCGGGCGGTGGAGACGACGTGCCGCCCCGACCAGGTGCGGCGGCGGATGGCCAGGCAAGGCTCGCTCTTCAGGATCGTCAGGAGCTTGCACTCCCAGGACTGCGGCATGGCCGCCTCGACGATGTGCTCGGATCCGCTCAGCGGGGCGGCAGCCGTCAGATAGGCGTTTGGGGTCAGGGAGGCAAAGTCCTGCGCCAGATAGTCGGGGGCTGCTGCCGGATTGACAAACCGGTCTTCGATCTGCACCGGCACGCCGTTTTCGCTGTGCACGATCAGGGAGTGAAAGACGGGTGCTCCGATGTCGAGCTCCAGTGCGTCGGCCGTCTCGGGAGATGCTGTCTCTTGCGCCAGAACCACCACCGAGGCCTCATGCGCGTTGCCGCGCTCAGCAATCTCTTCGGCAATATTGCGCACCTCGAACAGGGCCGAATACCCCTTGCGCTCCGCGACAAAGGAGCCGACGCCCTGGATGCGAACCAGCTCGCCTTCGTTTGCGAGTTCACGCAATGCCCTGTTGGCGGTCATCTTGCTGACGCCGAGTTCGTTCACCAGTTCGTTTTCGGAAGGCACGCGATGTTTCGGAGGCCACTCGCCGCTATGGATGCGGTCGAGTATCATCTGCTTGACGCCGGCGTAGAGCGGTGCGGTATCGTTATCCCTCATCATCTCGCTTGGACGCTTCATTGCCTATTCCCTTTGCAATCGCGGAATCCGCTCGATAAGTCGACTTTCCTCTTGCATAACACAAAATATCTCATATGGTACCATATACAACCTCTCGAAAGATCGATCAACAAGATCGGCGTCGAGCAAGCCGGCGAAGACCGGTGTCGGACCGCAAGGTCAATCGTCACTTCAGAGGAGATAGAACCAATGAAATTCAGCGCGCTTCTTCTTTCCAGCGCCTTTGCGCTCTCGGCCTTCGTCGCGCCCGTCGCCGCCAAGGACTGGAAGACGGCCACCATTACGCTTGAGGGGGCCTATGCGCCCTGGAACATGACCAATGCCGATGGCACTCTCGGTGGCTTCGAGCCCGAACTTGCCAAGGTTTTGTGCGAACGTGCCAAGATCGACTGCAAGCTCGTCGCATCCGACTGGGATGGCATGATCCCGGCACTCAATGCCGGCAAATTCGACGTCATCATGGATGCGCTGTCGATCACCGATGACCGCAAGAAGGTCATCGGCTTCACCATCCCTTATGCTGCGACGCCGGCCGCTTTCGCGACCGCCAAGGACAGCCCGCTTGCCAATGCAGCCGGTACCGGTGCGACGATCAAGATGACGCCCGGCCAGACCGGCGTTAAGGAAGTCGATGCGCTGAAGGAGGCCTTCAAGGGCAAGACGATCGGAATTCAGGCCGCGACCGTTTACGCGAAGTTCGTTTACGACAATTTCGGCGATATCGCCGAGATCCGCGAGTACAAGACCGGCGCCGACCGCGATCTCGATCTGCAGAACGGCCGTATTGATCTTGGCTTCGACGATGCCGTGTATTTCGCCAATGCCTTCCAGTCCGCAAACGACACGCTGGCCTTTACCGGCCCCGAGATCGTTGGCCCGATCTGGGGCGAGGGCGAGGGTCTCGGCATCCGCCAGGCCGATACCGACCTTCGTGACAAGTTCAACGAAGCGATCAAGTCCGCACTCGCCGACGGTACCGTGAAGAACCTCTCGATGAAGTGGTTCAAGGTCGACGTCAGCCCGCAGAACTGATTTCCGGCTAAGGCCGGAGGTCCCGGTCTCCGGCTTCAAGGCCGGGGACCGCATGCTATTCTGACACCGCCGGGACAGCGGCGGGCGCGGGGAACATGATATGGCTACACTGGAACTGATTGGGTTCGGCTCGACCGGATGGGGGGCGCTGCTTCTGCTCGCCGCGTTGATGACGCTTGCCGTGACCGCAAGCGCGCTTGCGATCGGCGCGGTGCTCGGCGCGATAATCTCTGCTGCCAAGCTCTCCGGCAAGGCTTGGCTTGTTGCGCTCGGCAACGTCTACACGACGGTCTTTCGCGGTGTGCCGGAATTGCTGATCATCTACCTGATCTATTTCGGAGGGTCCTCCGCAGTCACCTCGATCGGCAAGGCGATGGGCTATGAGGGCTTCCTCGGGCTGCCGTCGTTTCTGGCCGGTGCTTTGGCTGTGGGGATCATCTCCGGTGCCTATCAGGCGGAAGTATTCCGCGGGGCGTACCTTGCCATTTCCAAGGGTGAATTGGAGGCGGCATCAGCGATCGGCATGCATCGCGGTCTGCGCTTTCGCCGGATCATCATTCCGCAGGTGCTGCGCTTCGCAATCCCCGGTCTCGGCAACGTCTGGCAGCTCAGCCTCAAGGATTCCGCACTGATCTCGGTGACCGGTTTGGCGGAACTTATGCGCACCAGCCAGGTCGCCGCCGGTTCGACACGACAGTATTTCCTGTTCTTCATCGTCGGCGGCATCCTCTACCTGATCCTGACAAGCCTCTCCGACCGGGTTTTCAATGGCGCAGAGCGGCGCGCCAATCGCAGCATGCCGACAGCGGCCATGGGAAAGGCGTGAGGTAACACGATGGATTTCGCTTTTCTCGCCCAAACGATGACGACCCTGCTCAAAGCCGTCCCGATGACCTTGGCTCTGTTCTCCCTCTCGGTCTTCTTCGGTGGTCTTCTGGCCCTGCTGATCGTCTGGATGCGTGTCGCCGGCAATCCGGTGCTGTCGTCGATTGCCAAGGGATATATCTTCATCTTTCGCGGCTCGCCGCTGCTGATCCAGATGTTCCTCGTCTTTTATGGCCTCGGCCAGTTCGGCTTCATCCGCTATTCCTTCCTTTGGCCGTTCCTGCGTGAACCGTTCGTTTGTGCGGTACTGTCACTGGCACTCTGCACCGCCGGCTATTCTGCCGAGATCTTCCGTGGTGGCATTCGCGCCGTCTCGCCGCGCGAGATCGAGGCCGCTCGCTCGATCGGCATGTCCGGTGCTCTTCTCGTGCGCCGCATCCTGGCGCCGATCGCATTCCGGCACGCGCTTCCGGCCTACTCCACCGAGATCGTCCTGATGATGAAATCGACGGCACTCGCAAGCCTGGTCACCGTATGGGAAGTGACCGGCGTGGCACAGCGGCTGATCTCGCAAACATACCGCACGATGGAAGTGTTCCTCTGTGCGGCGATCATCTATCTCGTTCTCAACTTCATCATCCTGCAGGCGATGTCCCTGCTTGAATATTCGCTCTCGCGACACCGCCGTGCGATCCCGCCGGCGCTGAAAGCCTGAGAGCCCTCCGGACACGATTGGAGCTTCCATGCCAGGCGTTACCCGACTTTCCGTCCGCAACATCCGCAAAAGCTTCGGCACGCACGAGGTCTTGCGTGGCATCTCGCTCGATGCCGAGGATGGCGACGTCATTTCCCTGCTCGGTGCCTCGGGTTCGGGCAAGTCCACCTTCCTGCGCTGCATCAACCTGTTGGAAACGGCAACCGACGGCGAGATCTGGGTGGATGGCGAGCAGATCCGCATGATCCACAAGGGCGGCACGAGCCGGCCGGCGAGCCAGAAGCAGGTCGACCATATCCGCTCGGAACTGGGCATGGTCTTCCAGTCCTTCAATCTGTGGTCACACATGACGATCCTGCAGAATGTAATCGAGGGACCGGTCCACGTGCTCAAGCGTCCGCGTTCCGAATGCGTCGCCGAGGCAGAGGCGCTTCTCGAAAAGGTCGGCATTGCCGACAAGCGCCACGCCTATCCAGCGCACCTGTCGGGCGGCCAGCAGCAGCGCGCAGCGATCGCCCGGGCACTCGCGATGAAACCGAAAGTCATGCTCTTCGACGAGCCGACGTCGGCGCTTGACCCGGAGCTCGTCGGCGAGGTGTTGCGTGTCATGCGCGCGCTTGCCGAGGAGGGGATGACGATGCTGGTCGTCACGCACGAGATGAGCTTTGCGCGCAATGTTTCCAATCGCGTTGTCTTCATGAAGGAAGGCCTGGTCGAGAGCATCGGCGCACCGGACGATATGTTCGGGGGAGGCGCGTCACCGGCCTTCCGGCAGTTCATCGGTCATTTCGGAAGCGGGCAATGACGGTCACCATCGACACGCTGATCGGCTGGCGTGACATCGCACGCGTTGCGGCCGGCGAGACACTTGCGCTATCACCCGCAGCCTGGGGTCGCGTCGACAATGCCAGCCGGATCATTGAACGCATTGTCGAGACAGGGATACGTGCCTACGGCATCAATACAGGCGTCGGCGCGCTTTCAGATACGGTCGTCGATCGCAACTCCCAAAGCCGGCTGTCGCGCAACATCGTCCTCAGTCACGCCTGTGGCGTCGGCGAACTCCTGGCGGGCCGCGAGGTCCGGGCAATCATCGCGGCGCAAGTCGCCAATTTTGCGCATGGCCATTCCGGCGTACGGGCGGACATCATCCGCCACCTCACGGCATTTTTGGAGCACGATTGCGTGCCTGATGTCCCGTCGAGGGGCTCAGCCGGTTACCTCACGCACAATGCCCATACTGCGCTCGTCCTCATCGGGGAAGGAAGCGCATCGGTGGCGGGCAAGCGCATGAACGGCCGGGAGGCTCTCGATGCCCTTGGTCTTGCTCCACTCGTGCTCGGTGCAAAAGAGGGGTTAAGCCTCGTCAACGGAACGGCCTGTGCAACGGGTTTAGCCAGCGTCGCGCTAGCACGCGCGAACCATCTGCTCGACTGGGCCGATGCTGTGGCGGCCCTGACGCTGGAAGCTTGCGGGTGTCAGATGGCGGCCTTCGACGAGACGGTGCTAGCGCTTCGTCCGTCGCGCGGCATCGCGCATGTCGGCGCTTCCTTGAGGCGGCGCCTGAAAGGCAGCGGGCTGATCGCAGCCGCGCTCGCAAAACGCACGCAGGATGCGCTCAGCCTGCGCTCGGTCCCGCACGCCCATGGAGCAGCTCGCGACGTCTTTGACAATGCATCCGACGTTGTCGATCGCGAACTTGCCTCAGTCACCGACAATCCGGCGGTCTCGGGAACACCTGAAAATCCTGTCGTGTCGTCGGAGGCTCATGCCGTGGCGCCAGCCCTCGCGCAGGCGTCCGACGGCCTGGCGATCGCCCTTGCGCAGATATCGGCCATGAGCGAGCGCCGTATGGATCGGCTCGTCAATCCGCTGATCAGCAACCTCCCGCCTTTTCTGGCGAGCGATGCCGGCAGTAATTCCGGCTTCATGATCGCGCAATATACCGCTGCCGCGCTCAGCAACGAGAACCGCAGGCTGGCCGCACCCGCTTCCACCGATGGCGGCGTTACCTCCGGCCTGCAGGAGGATTTTCTCGCGCATCCAACGGCTGCGGCAAATAAGCTCCTTTCGGTCATCGACAACGCCGAATACATTGTCGCCATCGAGTTGATGGCGGCAGCCCAGGCGCATGACTTCCTGGCGTCGACAGCAAAGCGCGCCGACGCGACGGACGCAATCCACCGTGCGGTACGTCAGGCCGTCCCGCATTACGCCGACGATCGCCCGTTGGCTGCCGACATCGAAGCGCTTCGTAGCTTTATCCGGCAAGAAGCACCGCCCGAATTGATCTGAGGAGCAGAAATGACAGCTGATTTCGACGTTGCCGTGATCGGCCTCGGCGCCATGGGAAGCGCTGCCATCTCCTTCCTTGCGGCGCGCGGCGCCAGGACGATTGGCATCGACGCCTATTTTCCTGCCCATGCGCTCAGCTCTTCGCATGGGGATAGCCGGCTGATCCGGATGGGCTACTTCGAAGATCCGTCCTATGTGCCGCTGCTGCAGCGCGCCTATAGCAACTGGCGCGCTTTGGAGGCGCGGCTTCGCACGGAAATTCTGACGATCACCGGTGTTCTCCAGATCGGGGCTGAAGACAGCAAGATCGTTACGGGCACACGCGCGTCCTGCAAGATGCACGGCCTGCCGCATGAGGTCCTCGACAAGATGGACGTGGCGCGTCGGTTTCCCGCCTTCCAACTGGATGACGAGGACGTTGCTGTCCTCGATCCGGAGGGGGGCTATCTCAGGCCCGAGGCGGCTGTCATGGGTTATCTCAAACTTGCAGCGCAGGATGGTGCGGTTCTTCACTTCGGCGAACGGGTAACTGCGATCGAGCCGGGCGACGGCGGGGTCACGATCCGATCGGCTGAGGGCCACTATCGTGCCAAAAAGGTGGTGGTTGCCACCGGCTCGTGGATCGCCGAACTCATTCCCGATTTGAAGGAACATGCGGTGCCGATCCGACAGGTCGTCGCCTGGTATCAGCCGCAGGACGGATTTGCGACGGAACCACAGCGCATGCCGTGCTTCCTTCGGGACGAGGGGGCAGACGGCTCTTACTTCGGTTTTCCGGCGATCGGCATGGACAGCGTCAAAGTCGGGAGGCACGCGCATTTCCGCGAGCCGATCGATCCCAACCAGCCCAATCCGCCCGTCAACGACAGAGATACGGCACTCCTCGATAGCTTTATCGCCAGGCGGGTGCCGGCCGCTGCCGGACCCCGGGTCAGCGCCGTGACATGCCGCTACACGATGCTGCCGAGTGAGGATTTTCTGCTCGACGTTGCCCCTGGCAACCCGAACGTCGTCGTCGCGTCGCCCTGCTCCGGCCATGGCTTCAAGTTCACGAGCGTCGTCGGCGAGATTCTCGCCGACCTGGCACTTCAAGGTGGAACCAGCTTGCCGGTTGCAGCCTTCTCGTTCGATGCGATGAACCGCTTCGTCTCGGTCCGTAAATCGGCGTAACGCTCCAGGCTAGCTGCAGCGCAATCCGGTGTCCGCATTGAATAGGTGGATTGCTTGCGGATCGAAGGTAAGCGTCAGCATCTGACCATTCTCCAAAGTCGTGCGCGGCGGCAGGCAGGCCATCATCCGCTGCGTGCCCGCAAAAGCGGTGACGACAAGCTCCGGTCCGGTCAGTTCGGCAACCTCGCATTTCGCGGGTATCGTGAGGCCGGACGAACCAAGCCGAAGTGCTTCCGGCCGTATTCCGACAATCAGCTTCTGGCCATCTCTGGGCTCGGCTTTAAGTCCGCCCGGAAAAGGTAGCACGATGTCGCTGTCCTCGATCTGAAGTTCGCTGCCGCGAACCGTAGCGTTCAAAAGGTTCATTGGCGGCGCCCCGACAAACGTGGCGACATAAAGAGTTGCCGGCCGATCGTAAATCTCCGACGGGCTGCCGAGCTGCTCGATCCGCCCGTCGCGCATAACCGCAATGCGGGTGGCGAGCGTCATGGCCTCGATCTGGTCGTGCGTCACGTAGACGACCGTGGTCTTGAGCATCTGATGCAGACGCTTGAGTTCGGTGCGCATCTCCATGCGCAATTTTGCGTCCAGGTTGGATAGCGGCTCGTCGAACAGGAAGACTTCCGGCTTGCGCACAAGGGCGCGGCCGATCGCGACGCGCTGGCGCTGGCCACCCGACAGTTGACTTGGCCTGCGGTCGAGCAGGCTTTCGATCTGCAGCAATTTCGCCGCATCGCGTACCGCCGTGTCGCGCTCGGCGCTCGGAACTTTGCGCATCTCCAAGCCGAAGCCGATATTGCGGTGGACAGTCAGGTTTGGATAGAGCGCATAGGACTGGAAGACCATGGCGATGTCACGATCCTTCGGATGCACGCCGAGGACCGAGCGTCCGCCGATACGCACGTCGCCGCTTGTTGCTTCCGCCAGCCCCGCGATGATGTTGAGCAGGGTCGATTTTCCGCAGCCGGAAGAGCCGAGCAGAACGAGAAACTCGCCGCTCTCGAGCGCGATGTCGATGCCCTTCAGGGTTTCGACATCGCCGTATGTCTTGCGGATGTTGGCAATTTCAAGAGCACTCATCGAGCGGGCTCCTCAGATGTGGATGGTCCGCCGTAGTTGCGGGGAAGGGTCGAAATTGCCCGTGATGCCACCGCGGTTCCGGCCCGCAGGCAGTCAGCGAGAGGTTTTTCTTGCGCCAGCGCTGCCAGAAAACCGGCGTTGAAGACATCGCCGGCGCCGATCGTATCGACAACCGTGACGCAGGGAGCCGCAGCGGCGATGCACTGCCCGTCCGCACCAATTGCGAGCGCTCCGTCCGGTCCGCGCTTGACGACGACGATGGCACCCTCCGGCATGTGGGATCGGATTTCGGTCCCCGCTTCGACAGGGTCGTCGAGGCCGGTGAGGGTGGTGGACTCCACTTCGTTGAGCAGCGCAATCGCGCAGCGGGAAAGCCAGTGTCGCGTGGCCTCGCAATTCTCGTTCGTCCAGCCGTCGAGCGGCCAGCCAGTGTCAAGCGCAATCGCAATCTGGTGCTTGTCGGCCCAGTCGAAGAAAGCATCGTACTCGCGGGTCAGATCTTCCGTCAGGAATGAGCCGCAGAGCAACACGAAGCCCCCCGACAGCGTCGTGCCATCCAGGACGGCAAAGACATCGGAAAGGCTGAGGCGGGGCAGGTGACCGCGGGTGGTGAAGAACGTGCGCTCTCCATCGGGATGGGTGATGCCAACCGACAGTGTCGTCTGCTCAGGGCGCACCGGCCACTTCGCGGACCGCTTGCCGAAAGCCTCGGTCAACCAGCGACCGAACTGGTCGTTGCCAACATTGGCGGCGATCTCGAATTCGACGCCAAGACCTTCCCAGGCGAGGGCGCTGTTGCCCGCTGCCCCGCCGACGCGCAGTTCGTCGTGGTCGACGATGATCTCGGTGCCAGCCTTCGGCCAGGGAGCAGCAGGGCCGAGGATGAGGTCGATATTCACGTTCCCGATGACGGCAAGCGGGCGCATCATTCGCTCCGGGTGATCTTTGTCGAGCGCACAGGCGTGCCGGCGTTCTCGACACGCGCATCGGCGAAGGCGACCATGAAGCGCTGTGCCACGGGCAGCATTGCGAAGACTGCAGCCAGGCCCGAAGCCGGCTTGAAGCCGATGGTCACCGCGCCCGCAACCGGGGCTTCACCCGATGCATCGAAGATGATGACCGGAGCGCCGGTTTCGACGGCTGATACGGCCATGGCCGTGACCAGACCGGCGGTGCTGTCCTGTCCCCGGAAAAGAACGACACCGACGGCCGGGCCGAGCATCTCCATCGGTCCATGCCGCAACTGCCCGCCTTCGAGCGAAAAGCAGGGAAGGCGGGAGAGTTCCGTCAGGCCAAGGGCCAGCGCTTCGGCAAGACCCTGCAGGCGCCTGCCCGAGGTAACGACCGTCGCCACGTTATCGAGAGCTGCAAGAGCGATGTCGATGACTGGTGTTTCCGGGGCGGTGAGTGCGGCAAGGGCTGCCGCGGGATCCTCGCCAAGGGCTGCCAGCACCGCAAGATGCAGGGCAAAGGAGACGGTCAGGCTGCGCGTTGCAGCAAACGCCAATTCCGTGCCGCCCGCTCCGATGAGGGAAGGCGCCGTGCGCGCCAGGAATGATCCTTGCTCCAGCGTCAGCCCGAATGTGTCACCACTGCCTCCTGTTTCAAAGAACCAGCGCACCACCTCGGCACTTTCGCCAGATTGCGAGGTGATGATAACTGTTCGGCCGTCGAGCGCGAGCGGTTGTCCGAGTTGCTCGGAAAGCGGTAGAGCGATCGCGTCGATACCGCAGGCACGGTAGAGCGGCTCGACGGCCCGGCCGACGGCATGCGATCCGCCCATGCCGAGAAGAAGAAGCCTGGCGTTTTTCTTCAGCGATTCCGCAATGGCCTGAGCGGTTTGCTTTGCGTTGTCATAGGATGTGAGCGCATCCGCATGCTGACGCGCCATTTCGCGATCAATTGCAATCAGGCCGGCTGGTCGTGTGTTTTCCATGGTCATTGTCATCCCTTGACGCCGCCGCTTGTCAGCCCTGATATCAGGGCGCGTTGCATGACGAGACCAACCAGCACCGGTGGCAGAGCGGCGAGAACACCGGCAGTCGCGATCAGTCCGTAATCGGAGACACGGCCACCGGCCAGATCGGCGATGGCAACCGTGAGTGTCTTGGCGCGCTGATCGGAGGTGAAGAGCAGCGCATAGAAGAACTCGTCCCAGCCGAGCAGGAAAGCAAACAGCGCCGAGGTGGCGACAACAGGCATGGCCAGCGGCAGGGTAATGATCTTCCAGGTCTGGAACAGGCCGGCACCGTCAATCATTGCCGCGGCTTCGATCTCCTTCGGAATGGAATCGAAGCCGGATTTCATCAGCCATGTCGTGAAGGGGGCGAGGATCGTCAGATAGACGAGGGCGAGGCCGAAGACGTTGTTCAGCATGCCGAGATAGGCCAGGCCCATGTAGAGCGGCACGGCAAGCGCAACCGGTGGCAGCATGTAGGTGGCGATGACCATTGAAAGCGACCAACCGACGGAAGGTGTTCGCGACACGGCCCAACCGGCCGGAATCGCCAGCGCGATAGCGGCGATCGTCGCCATGCCGGCAACCTCGATGCTGTTTCTGAGCGACGAGGTGAAGGCGGCGCCAGCGCTGTTCTCGATCGTCGACAGCAAGGCGGTGTACCGGGAGAAGTCTGCCGTTTGCGGCCACCAGCGGAGCGGCTTGGCGGCCAGATCGGCGGCCGGCGAGATGCTCATGATGAACAGCCAGAGAACCGGTGCCAGGATGACGGCCGCAAGCAGCAAGGCGCAGACGTAGATGAAGGCTGTAAAGAATGGGCTCTTGCGTTCCATCAGGCGGCACTCCCTGCGGTCTTGCGCACCAGCGTGGCATAGGCGAGAGCCAGCACCGTTACCAGCAATGTGACGATCAAGGCCAATGAGGCGCCGGAGCCGGCCCGCTGGAAGGAAAACGCTTCCTGATAGACGAGGATCGACAGCGTCCTCGTACTGTTGGCCGGGCCGCCGCGGGTCATGACCCAGATGATGTCGAACACCTTGAAGGCCTCGATGGTGCGCAGCACAAGGGCCACCATCAGCGGACCCGCGAGATAGGGCAGGATCACGAAGCGGAAGCGGGCGAAGGGACCGGCGCCGTCGACCAGTGAGGCGGCAGTGACGTCACGCGGCACCGCTTGTAGGGCAGCAAGCGCAATGAGCGCGACCAGCGGGAAGTTCTTCCAGCAATCGGCGACGATCAGGGCGGCAAGTGCTGTGCCCGGTTCGCCAAGCCAGGAGCGATAGGCGTCGATCAGCCCGACCTGCATCAGCGCGGCGTTGAGCGCGCCGTATTCCGGATTGTAGATCAATCGCCAGAGCGTGGCGTTGACGACGGTTGGCAGTGCCCAGGGAAGGATCATCAGGGCGCGCAGCACCGCGCGGCCCCGGAAATCCTGGTTGAGGAGAAGTGCTGCAAGCACGCCGATCACCATCTCGGCAGCAACCGAGATGACCGCGAACCAGGTGGTCGTGATCAGGGTCCGCTGAAAATTCGAACCGGAGATCATCTTCACGTAGTTGTCGATGCCGACGAAATTGCCTGATGTGCCGACAAGCTTGGCGTCTGTGAAAGACAGGCCGACGGTGTCGACCAATGGCCATCCGATGACGGCGATCATCACGACAAGCAGCGGCAACATCAAAAGCCACGCGCGGGTTGTCATCCAGGTGCCGGACATGAGGCGCCCTCTCAATTCATCGGATTGGTAGAGTGGAAACCAGGCGGCACGGGGCCGCCTGGACGGTTACATCGCTTAGAGACCGCTGTTGTCGGCAGCCGACTTCAGGGCGTCCTCCGGCGAAGACTGGCCGAGCAGGGATTCCTGGATGGCCTGCTGCAGAGCCGTGGAAAGCTCCTGATACTTCGGCGTGGTCGGGCGCGGATACATCGCGGCAAGACCGACCTTGGCCGCAGCGATCAGTTCTTCCTGGCCCTTCGTCACGGCCGGATCCTGATAAGACGATGCCCAGATCGGAAGGCTGAGCTTGGCATACTGGTTCTGCGTCGGCTGCGAGGTCATGAAGGTGACGTACTTCCAGGCCTCATCAGGATGCTTGCTGGCTGTGGTGACACCGAGGCCCATCGAGCCGTTGACGGCCGACGCTTCGCTCTTGCCCGCGACGCCCGGAGCCGGGACAACGCCGACCTTGCCCGCGACCTTGCTGTCCTTCGGGTCGTTCGCCATGTTGTACATGTAGGTCCAGTTCAGCGCAAAAGCAGCATCGCCGTTCTGGAAGACCTTTCGCACATCCTCTTCCAGGAATTCCTTGGAGTTCGGATTGGTCAGGCCGGATTTGTAGCTGGAAACCATATAATTAAGCGCGTCGAGACCGCCGCCACTCTGGAAGGCCGGCTTGCCGTCCTTCAGGAAATCGCCCTTGTAGGCGCTGACGAGCGTCGTGTAATCGCAGATCGCGGCTTCGGCCTGCGACCAGCTCCAGGCGATCGGCGTTGCGAGAAGGCCCTTGTCCTTGATCGTCTTTGCCTGCTCGGCCAGTTCGTCCCAGGTCTTCGGCGGTGCCTTTATGCCGGCCTTCTCGAGGATTTCCTTGTTGTAGAACAAATACTTGGTGTCTAGGATCCATGGCATCCCGTAGTACTTGCCGTCATACTGAACGGTCGTCCATGCACCAGGAAGGACACCCTTCTTCATATCGTCTGTGATGCGCGCGGTGACGTCGACGAGGACATTGTTGGTCGCGTATTCTGCCGGCCAGATCACGTCGAAGAGGACGACGTCGTAACCGCCAGACCCCTGGGCGAGCACCGTCTTGTCGTGCAGGCCTTCGTAAGGCACGAATTCGAGATTGACCTTGACGTCGTGGTTTGCCTTGGAAAATGCATCCGTCATGGCACGGACGTCAGCCTCGCTATAGGCCGCTTGTGCCATAAACAGCGCATTGATCGTCGTTTCGGCAAAGGCGTGCGGCGCGAAAGATGCGCCGATCAGTGCTGCGCCAAGCAGCGTCTTGTTCAGGGATTTCAACATTCCAGCCTCCATTTTTTTGACATTCACCCGTTTGTCCGAAGGCGGCTGTCGTCGCCATCGGTTGTTGAAAAGGCGCCGGTTAGGCGGCTGCCGGATTCGGAGCGTCGTCAGAGCCGCTTTCGGACCCTTTTGCGTTCCCTGGAACTCTTTTGGTTCCTCATTAAGTCAATTGTCTTGACTTATTTCTTCTTCAATATTCTACTGCTGTCAAGAGGGAATTCGGAATGAACGAAGCGCGCCCGATACGGGCAAAAGCAGGCACCAATCATGAAGGCACAAGCGCCCATAACCGGCGGGTGATGATGGATGCCCTGAGAGTGAATGGAGCACTCTCGAGAGCAGACCTGGCGCGCGCCACCAAGCTCACCAAACAGACCGTGTCGAACATCATCGACGAACTCGAACAGGAAGGGCTGGTCACCGCGCAGGAAGCTGTTCGCAAGGGCAGGGGACAACCGTCGACACCCTATCGCCTGGTGCCGGAAGGGGCTTTTGCGATCGGGCTGCAGATCGATCGTCACATAACCAGGGCCATAGCTGTCGACCTTGTCGGCAACATACGCACGCGGGCCGAGGCGAACCTGCCTCCCGACGGGCCGTCGCGCGGTGCAACCGTAATTCTCGAACTTGTCGAGAAGGTTCGCCGTGACCTTGCCGGCCTCGTTGCTCAATCGGAGCGGCGGCTCGTTGGCTTGGGCGCGGCGATGCCTGGCCCGTTCGGGATCGAGGCGACGGGTGACGATCCCTGGATGATGGCCGCCTGGCAAAAGTTTCCGCTGTTGGAAACGCTGGCGGCAGGCACGGGTCTTGGCGTTCGTCTGCAAAACGATGCGGCCGCATGCGCGACGGCAGAGCGGATGGTTGGCGCCGCCCATGGGCTCGACCATGCCGTTTGCCTCTATCTCGGCTACGGTATCGGTGCTGGTCTGATCCTCGGCGGGGAACTTTACAGCGGTGCAAACGGCAATGCGGGCGAAATCGGCATGGCGCTGCTTTCGGCAAGCGGCAGCCCGACGCCACTCGAGCATCGTGCCTCGCTCGCCTCGCTCTACCAGCACCTGGCGATCGACCCGGCGGATCCCGGCGTCTATGCGATGGTGAACGAACTGGCGCTGAAGAATGATGCGAGAATACAGAGCTGGATCGAAGAAGCCGTGATGGATCTTCGCTGGAGCGTACATCTGATCGAATCGATCTTCGATCCGCAAACCGTGATTCTCTGCGGCGGTGCGCCTGAGGCCCTGGCGCGACGTCTGGTCGAGGCGATGTACCCTCTGCCGCCATCGATCGCCGATCGCCGTGGCCGGGTCATTCCTCGCTTCCAGCTTGGAATGACCGATCCCTGGGCCGTCGCACTTGGCGCTGCCGCCGACCCGATCAGCCGCGCTTTCGACCCGAGCTTTGCGGCTATTCTCAAGGGTTCGCTGTAAAAACGCTCATGCGCGATGGATCGGGTCGATCCATAAAACATCTTCCGGCTGTTCGACCGGTTCGATATCGAGATTGACGACGACCGGTTCCTGGCCGGAGCGCACAAGAACACATTCGAGCGTCTCGTCGCGGCTGGCGTTGATCTCTTGATGGGGAACGTAAGGCGGCACGTAGATGAAATCACCGGGACAGGCCTCTGCCGTGAATTCGAGGTGGTCGCCCCAGCGCATGCGTGCCTTCCCTTTCACCACATAGATGATGCTTTCGAGATCCCCGTGGTGATGGGCGCCGGTCTTTGCATTCGCATGGATGGTAACGGTGCCGGCCCATATTTTCTCCGCCCCGGCGCGCGCATGGTCGATCGCCGTCGCCCGGTTCATCCCTGGGGTCTGGGCGGTATTGGGATCGAGTGAATTGCCCGGAATGACCTTCACGCCATGTTCGCGCCAGTCGATCGGATGGTGGTCGTGATCATGCGGAACCTCGGTCATTGCATCTCCTTCCTTCAATCAGGTCGTTGTTTCCTGGCCATGTCCTAAAGGCGGTGGATGCCGGAGAGCTCATCGAGCTTGCCGCGCAGTCTGCGCTTTACCTCCTCGTCCTGCCCTTCCATGGCGGCGAGCATTTCGCGAAGCGTTCCGCGCAGTCCATGGATCTGATCGATGAGATCCATGATCAGATCGACGCCGGCATCGTTGACACCCATGTCACGCGTCAGGTCGAGGATGAGCTGCGCCCGCGCGACATCGGTGTCGCGAAAATCGCGAGCGCCGTCACGTGTCTGAGGCAGCAGCCATCCCTGCTCGACCCACACCTCTAACACCCTCACGTCGATTTTAAGAAAACGGCGGAATTCAAGATCATCCATGGCTATTCTCCCATGCCCTTTCTCGGATCCTGCTCGTCGCCAGCTGTCCAGCCGGTCATGAAATCGGTCAGCTGCTGATCCGGTCCGTTCGGCAGCACGATTTTCAGAGAGATGTAGATGTCTCCAGCACTGCCGTCTTTCTTCGGAACGCCCTTGCCCTTCAGGCGCAAGACCTTCCCGGTGTTGGAGTGCGGCGGCAATGTGAGGCTGACCGGACCTGACGGCGTCGGCGCGCGCACCTTGCCGCCGAGCACGGCCTCGCGCAGCGTAATCGGCAGGTCGAAGCGAATGTCGTCGCCGTCACGAACATAGAAGCGATGCGGACGCACGCGAATTTCGACAAGCGCATCTCCCGGCCGGCCGCCGCCAATGCCGGCCTCGCCCTTGCCGCGCAGTCTGAGCGTCTGGCCGTCGCGCGTGCCAGGCGGTATCTGCAGGTCGAGCGCTGGCCCGTCCGGCAAACGGATCTGGGTCTTCGTGCCGTTGACGGCATCGAGGAAATCGACCTCCATCGAATACTGCCGGTTCTGGCCCTGTGCATGGAAATCGCCTCCGCGTGTTCGTCGCGAAAAGAAGCTCGAGAAAATATCGTCGCTGTCGCCGAAGTCGGCATAGCCCGCGCTGTTGTGATAAGGGTTGCCGGCGTTTCCTGCAGAGGCATAGTCGCGATAGTAGTGGCGCGGCGCCTGCTCGGCACCGGTCATGTCGATCTCGCCGCGGTCAAAGCGCCCGCGCTTTTCTTCATCGCTCAGCAGCTCGTAAGCAGCGGAAATTTCCTTGAAGCGGTCCTCTGCCTTCTTGTCGCCGGGATTGAGATCGGGGTGAAGTTTCTTGGCAAGTTTTCGAAATGCGCTTTGAATGTCTTTCTGCGTGGCGTCCTTCTTCACGCCGAGAAGCTCGTATGGATCGCGGCTCATACATATCTCCGGTTCAGCCGGCGGACATCACCGGCATTTTGCCATCTATATAGGTTCGCGCGGCTGCTCCGACGAGAGGTTGTATCGGCCTCGGCACCTAATCGCGCTGCAGGCTGATCTCACTGGTCACCACCTGCTGGCCGGACGCAGGATCCTTGTCGACAGTTCGGATGCGGATCGCATTGGCGTCGATCCGCTGGATGGTCATGTTGGCGCTGCGATCACCGTTTATCACCTTTGACCAGCGCACCGCGAGATTGATGGCGTCGCCGCGGCGGCTTCCCTGAAGACCGGATACGCCACCGGACGGACCGACGTAACGACCGGCATACTGTGTTCCGGTGACCGTGATATTGGCCGACACCGGTCGCGTGATAACGATCATCCCGCGGCAGGTCCCCTTCATCGATAGCGCCTCGCCACTCGCTTGGGATGTGAAATTGCAACTCAGGTTGATCGGGGACGAGGAGGTCGTGCGTTTCATCATGCCTCCGCCGGTCCAATCGCCAGCAAGCGACTGGAGGAAAGGCGCCTCGTCGGCATATGCGAAGCCCGTGACCAGCCAGAACAGCGCGGCCACAGCAGCATGTCGGCAGCACTTCATGACGTCCTCCCCTTGGAGATGATCAGGAATGCCTCAGAATGCTTGAAAGTTCCTCTCACTGCAGGAACTCGGCCAAAATGTCCCAACGCGGTGGGGAAACGCAAGCGAATTCCTCTTGGTCTGGAGGTTCGACCTCATCGAGCGAAATTTCTGTCAGTTGAGAACTGCTATTGCTGCACTGCAATAATCGCCATAAGGTAGAGACGCTGAACTCGGAGGTCCGAATGCCGCCAAGACCGTACAGCAATGCCCGTGCCACGCGATCCGATCGCGATCCGATCGCAATTGATCTGGCGCTCCAGGGAGGTGGCGCGCACGGCGCTTTCACCTGGGGTGTGATCGAACGGCTCATCGATGAACCCTGGCTGGAGATTTCAAGCATAACCGGCACCTCGGCCGGTGCAATGAACGCGGTGGTACTTGCGCATGGTTATGCGCTGGATGGTCGAGAGGGCGCGAAGGTGGCTCTCGAGGCATTTTGGGCCCGGGTCAGCGACGTGGCGCGGTTCAGCCCGTTTCAGCGAACGGCGTTTGACGTGATGACCGGTAACTGGTCGCTTGACCACTCGCCCGCCTATCTCTTCTTCGACCTTATGAGCCGCTTGTTTTCGCCCTATGAGATCAATCCGGCCAACATCAATCCGCTCCGCGACATCCTCGAGGAAAGCGTGGACTTCGAGGCCTTGAAGCGCTCTGAGATCAAGCTGTTTGTCAATGCCACGAACGTGCGAACCGGGCTGCCGAGGGTGTTTCGCAACGACGAACTGAGTGCCGACGCCGTGCTGGCTTCGGCATGCCTGCCGATGCTGCACCAGGCGATCGAAATAGACGGTGATCCCTACTGGGACGGTGGGTTTTCGGGAAATCCGCTGCTTACGCCGGTCGTCCGGGAGAGTGCGGCACGCGACATTTTGCTTGTTCAGGTCAATCCCGTGGAGCGCGCGGGCGTTCCGAGGACTGCACGTGAAATTCTCAATCGCATCAACGAGATCTCCTTTAACTCCAGCCTGAAGAAGGAATTGCGAGCGATGGCCATACTCCAGCGGATGCTTTCGGAAAGCGGCGTTGCGCCGGATGAAATCGCCTGGGCGAAGGAATGGTCAAGCATACGTCTCCATCGAATTGCAACGCCACCGCGCATGGTGGAACTCAGCGCATCATCCAAGATGAACGGCGAGTGGGAGTTTCTTTCGATGCTGCGGCAGGAAGGGCGCGAGACCGCGCAAGAATTTCTCGCCAGCCATGGCACGGATATTGGAAAGCGGGCGAGCTTTGACATCGAAAGCCTGCTCGATACCGTCCTGCAATAGACGTCAGAGCGCAAAGCCCCGTCATGGATATTGTTGGCGTCCTTATCGCACTTGGTGTTCTCGTCGCGCTCGCTTACCGCGGCTGGAGCATCCTTCTTCTCGCACCCCTTTGTGCCCTGCTTGCCGCACTGTTGGCTGGCCAGCCCTTGCTTGCCAGCTGGACGCAGACTTTCATGCGCAACGCGGCGGATTTCATTGCCCAGTTCTTCCCGATTTTTCTGCTTGGCGCTCTTTTCGGCAAGCTCATGGAAGCCAGTGGTTCTGTTGAGGCAATTGCCGTGAAGATGACCGAGAAGCTCGGGGCAGGACGAGCCATATTCGCCGTCGTGCTTGCTGGCGCCTTCGTCACATATGGCGGCGTCAGCCTGTTTGTCGCTTTCTTCGTCCTTGCTCCAATGGGGCATGCTCTCTTCAAGGCGGCCGACATTCCGCACCGGCTCATGCCGGCAGCAATCGCCCTTGGAACATCCACCTTCACCATGTCTGCCATGCCGGGCACGCCGGCGATCCAGAATGCGATCCCGATGCCATTTTTTGGCACCAATCCGTTTGCTGCTCCAGGGCTCGGCGTCATTGCCTCGGCGGTCATGCTTGGTTTCGGCATGTGGTGGCTGCAGATGGCGCGGCGAAAGGCGAAGCTGGCAGGGGAGACCTATCGCTATGCTGGCTTGACGGCCTCTGATGCCATTTCAAATGACGACAGGATGCGGGAGCGTGGCGCAGTCGCGCATGACTTCGATCCGGGTGAAATTGCGCGCGGCGGTCATGCGGCGATGCGACCAAGCTTTTTGATCGCAGCGCTGCCGCTGGTGGTCGTCGTTGCGACCAATCTGGTGATGACGTTCGCCGTTTTGCCGCGTATCGACGCGCATTATCTGGCGGAAACTGCCTGGGGCTCAACCACACTTTCAGCGGTTGCGGGTGTCTGGTCGGTGATTGTGGCATTGACGGCGGGCATTGTGGCGCTCCTCGTTACCAACTTTAACCGCCTTCCTGGTCTCCGTTCCATCATCGATGCCGGCGTCAACGCGGCTGTCCTGCCGATCATGAGCGTTGCCAGCCTTGTTGGCTTCGGCGCCGTCGTGGCTGCTCTCCCTGCATTCGAGACGGTGAAGGTCTGGGTCCTGGGCATCGAGGGAGGGCCACTGGTCTCTCTTGCGATTGCGACGAATATCCTTGCTGCATTGACCGGTTCGGCGTCAGGCGGGCTGACGATCGCGCTCGATGCCCTGGGGCCGACCTACATGGAAATTGCCCACCAGACCGGTCTCGATCCCCAACTCATGCACCGGGTTGCGGTCATCGGCGCCGGCACGCTGGACAGCTTGCCGCACAACGGTGCTGTCGTGACGCTCCTTTCTGTCTGCGGTGTCTCGCACAAGGATGGTTACCTTGATCTCGCCATGGCCGCCATCGCAAGCGCCCTTGTTGCGCTGGTCGTCGTCATCACGCTCGGAACGCTTGTCGGATCGTTCTGACCGGCTGCGGCACCACATCCGGGAGTGCGTGGCTGCATCCACGCGATCGCGACGATCGACGGGCGGACGCCGGTGCCTCTATCGGCTCCCAGCGTCAAGGTGTACTCAGGACAACAGACTGTACCGGCTGGATTGAGCTCCGCGTCACCCGGTTCGGGCGAGTGCGCATGTCGAATACGAGACACTGGAGAGTACATGATGGGTTTTCCGCTTTTCGATCTCAGCGGCAGGCGAGCATTGGTAACCGGCTCGTCACAAGGGATTGGTTTTGCGTTGGCCAAGGGGCTTGCCGAGCATGGCGCATCCGTCGTGCTGAACGGACGGGATGCGTCGAAGCTGGAGGCGGCCGCGAAGGCTCTGCGAGAAGCCGGTTACGATGTTGCTGTGAATGCCTTTGATGTGACCGATGCTGACGCAGTCAAACGTGGCATCGACGAGATCGAGAGCGCCATTGGTCCAATCGATATTCTCATCAACAATGCGGGAATGCAGTTTCGGACGTCGCTCGAGGATTTTCCGGCCGATCGCTGGGAGCAACTGCTGAAAACCAACGTCTCCAGCATCTTCTATGTCGGGCAGGCCGTTGCCCGGCACATGATCACGCGCGGCGCAGGAAAGATCATCAACATCGCCTCCGTCCAAAGCGAACTCGCTCGTCCGGGCATCGCCCCCTACACCGCCACCAAGGGCGCTGTGAAGAACCTGACCCGAGGTATGTGCGCCGACTGGGCCAAGTTCGGAATCCAGGTGAATGCCCTCGCGCCGGGCTATTTCAAGACGCCGCTCAATCAGGCTCTCGTGGATAACGAGGAGTTCTCCTCATGGCTTCAAAAGCGCACGCCTGCCGCCCGCTGGGGTGAGGTGGATGAACTGATCGGTGCGGCGGTCTTCCTGTCCGGGAAAGGATCATCCTTTGTCAACGGACACACTCTCTATGTCGACGGTGGCATCACGACTTGCCTCTAGTGATGCCTATCGCCGTTGCAGCCCGCTGAAATCAGGTTCAACGCTATGAGGCGCGTCTGCCCAGTGGCAGCGAGTACGAGAAATACAGCGGAGCGGCGGCCCTCGGATTTCAGAACCTCAATGGGTCGGACAAATTCACCGGGCGGATCCAACCGGCCCATTCTGCACGTCCGTAAAGACGGTTCCGGGTCGTATGCCTTGCCGAGCGTTCGCGCGCGGTTTGTCTGGCCGCGGCATAGCGAAATTCAATTGTAGCGTGCCGTCCTTCGACGTGCCAGACCGTGGCTCGTGGCCGCTGGTTGGTGTGCCGGGCACCATTCGGCAGGCAAGGGCACCTACGCCTTCAGCCCAGCATGTTCACCACCAAATCTTCGCAGCCGTCCTCCCCATGCACAGGCTGCCCTGTCCTCAGGTGTAGCTCGACCGCCAATACGCTTCGACCTAGCGTCCGCTACGGGCTCGGGACCGACATGTCTCGATCACGCAAAATAGGAGCACACCATGTCACAGGCAGAAGCAGAGAGCCGCAGGATTGGGCAGGAGGAGGCGAACATGACCCGGAACAACGCCTCACAACCCCCCAGAGCACGGTCCGAAGAGTTGGTCCCGTCGCGCTACGCGGTGCGGGTCGGCGAGATTGACGTCCTGGTTATCAGCGATGGGGTACTGCCGCTTCCAACCGCGATGTTGGGACATAACGCCGACCCGACCGCCCGAGCTGGCTGGCTGGATGATATGTTCCTGCCGCAGGACGCTTTCGACTGGTCGCTGAATGCGGTTCTTGTGCGCAGTGGCGGGCAGACCATACTCATCGACGCTGGACTGGGATTGGACCCGGACTTGAACTTGCCGCGGGCCGGGCAGTTGACCAAGCGACTGGAGGCGGCCGGCATCGATCTTGGATCCGTCACCGACATCGTGCTGACCCACATGCACATGGACCATGTTGGCGGGCTGCTCGTCGACGGGGTGAAGGAACGGCTGCGGCCGGACCTGCGGATCCACGTGGCGGCCGCCGAGGTCAAGTTCTGGGAGGCGCCCGATTTCTCCCGCGTCTCGATGCCGCCGGGGTTCCCGGACGCGCTTCGGGCGGCCGCCAAACGGTTCACCGAAGAATACCGCAGCCATCTGCGGCTGTTCGATGAAGAGCAAGAGGTGGCGCCGGGCGTGGTCGCCACACGTACCGGCGGCCACACTCCCGGGCATTGCGTGGTCCGCGTGGCGTCCGGCGGTGATCGGCTGATGTTTGCCGGCGACGCCGTGTTTGCGGTCGGGTTCGAACACCCCGACTGGTATAACGGTTTCGAACACGACCCGGAAGAGGCGGCCCGCGTCCGGGTCCGACTTTTGCGGGAGCTGGCGCAGACCGGCGCACAGCTCGTTGCCACGCACCTGCCGTTCCCGTCCGTCGGCCACGTGGCGGTTGATGGCGATGCTTTCCGCTGGGTCCCGGCCTTCTGGGACTATTGACCACTTGGGTCGATCATTCCGCGTAAGCGGCTCGTCGACCGAGGCCCATGCGTACACGGTCGAACTTGCATCGGAAAAAACCCACTAGGCTCTTGATGGGCCTAGTCGTTGCAGCAGTCGAAGGCAGCAAACATGTTCCAAATGAAATGCGCCGGCCGCTAGGCGGCACCGCACCGCGCCTCTCGCCTTACGAGGGATACATCTGCCGCGGCTTCAAGGGATGGCTCCATAGTGAACTCGAGGGAACGAATGGCCTGGGACGTCCGTATGGAATCGGTTTCTATCGCGTTGGTCGATGATCATTAAACTGAACGAAGATTTCACGGTCGCGGCGACGGGAAGCACGGCCGGCGACATCTCAAGATGACGCGGAAATCCGCCCGGACGTATTCGTGGTGGACGTGATGATGCTTGGAAACATATTCGAGGTCATCGCGAAGATCGTCGCGACTTCGCCAAGGACACAAAGTTCCTCGCCTTCACCGCCTTGACGAGAAGCGACATCGCCGTTCGCGCACTCAATGCCGGCGCGACCGGTATGTTCTCAACGGTAGTGGTGCCGGCGAGCTTATTCAGGGCGTAAGGGCTGAGCATAACGGCGAAACCTTCATTACGCCGGCGTTTGCCTGCAAGGTTATCGAAGAGCTTAAGATTTCTTCGCTGCGCAAGATGGCGTCCGCTGACTGAAGTAGGAGAGGGTGGCGACGTCCATCTGCTGCAGCCGGACACGACCTTCCTGGGTGACCGAGCCCTCAGGTTCTCGGCCTTTTAGCACGATCGAGTCAAGCAACAGCTCTGCAGCTTCTCTGCGGAATGCGTTTTTAGGAGAGGAAGATTACAAGAATGCCCTTGCGACGTTTTCCTTTGCCTCCTCCATCGTAACGTTAACGCTAATCGCAGCGAGATCGCTAGGTTTTCGATCGGCAACATTAGCAAGGAACTCCCGAATGTGCTTCTGGGCCAACTCTGGCACGTCGAAATGATCCCCCTCCAGGATCATTTCCGAAAGTTTCAGGATGTCCGTTTCATGCTTTCTGATCTTCTTCGAGTCGATTTCCTCGCCTTTGGCTCGCCGTTCTCGAAGGTCACACCATGCGTACGCCTTGAGGGGGATTAGGCAGCCTTTGTCGACGATAGCGACACCGTCTATTTCGTATCGACTCTGCTGGATCAGGTTGTAATAATCGTCATTGAGAAGAATCGCGGAAAGACTTGAAACTTCCTCATCGGCGGGGATCGGGGTAAGGGTTGCTCCCTCTGCCAGTTCAATCTGGTCGGGGCCACGCGAGAACAACTCGATCATCAGCGGAAAATCCTTGTTCTCCGGGTTCTGGAATTGGTAAAACCGCTTCTCTCCCGTACTTCTCTCCTGGAGTTTATAGCCGCCCTCTGCAATAAAACGCCAGAAATCCTTTAGAAAAGAAGTGTCCATCGTCTCCAGCGTCAAAACGATATCGAGATCCTTGGTTGCCCTCGGATCGAAACCTCTCTCTTCCATCAAAAGGTGCGACGCCGCGCCGCCGATGAGGACATACTTGTTAAAATGGTCGGCGAAATGTCTCCGGAAAATCCCGATCCCGTGTATCAAAATAGTCTCCTAATAGCTCTTTCAACGCAATTTGCAGGCGATCATCGCGATTGTCGCGCAAGCTTAAATACAGGGAGAAGTTATCCACATAGTTATCTCTCGCGGTTACTTGAGGGTCATATTTCCATTTCTCCACTTCACAGACGGCGGTCCCGCTTTCTGCATCGGGAATCGATCGGTGTTCCAGGAGAGCTGTAAGTTCACGGGAGAGGGCATAAACAGGCACTGGAGGTGCAACCAGCATAGTCTGCGCTGCAAGTGCTGTCTCTCCAGATTGCAATGCTCCGGCGGGAAGGTCTCCAATCTGAATAAAGAAAGTCTGGCGCACAGGGGAGGCCAGGAAGGGGAGGCCGATATCCCACAGCTCCTTCGGGGTTTCTGGTAAAACCAACATGCGCTGGCGTCCGGATTGATCTTCAAACCCGATCTTTGCGGAAAGCAGCTCATTTATGATGCGTGATGACGACATCTTGGAGAGGCGTAGAGCGACAGCCAATTCAGTGACATTAATTCTTGTGGGGATCACACCGTTCATAGCTGCAATGACTGCAGCTTGGCTCGCTGGGGAAAGTTTAGGAACAAGCCTGGCTGCAACCGGCGGAGTATTGGAAGCCTGTATGACTTGGCCGATGGCAGGCCAAAACATTTGCTGGAATGGGACTACAAAAGGCATTCCCATGCTTCTGAGACGGTGAGCCTGATAGTTGGGAAGCCTGTCGAACAACAAGACCCAGTCGGCAGCCACTGCACTGCCGATCGTTTTCAGATGTTTCGCGAAGGCAGATATGGAGAAGTTTTCCGATTGCTTCACCGCTATGCCAAGAAACTCTTGACCTCGCAGATCAATGCGAAAGGTGTTGTATTGAGCGCGCACGAAACCCGGGAGATCGGGCCGAGTCCTGGTGACAGCCACAGGGCCGGTCATCAGCATATCGAGATATCGGTGGATGGTCTCTTCCGTCAGCATCAGCACTGTAACCCTTTTTCAAAACCGTAACATGAAAATGTTACAATCGCAAAAAAAAGTTACAAACCGTTGCTGGCAGTGCAAAGAGCGGATTCATAGAGCCTGGCGAGGGTCTCTAGTTCTGCAATCCAGGACAATTTCGCTGCTTCCCTACAAGCTGCTGTGGGGCGTCCCAGAAAGAGCCCCAATAGTAAGCCGGTTCAGGCCAGTCAGGCGACTTGAAATGTCCTGAGAACCAGCTGGAAATTCCCCATGCAGGCAATTCATTGAAATTGTGGATGTTCTTTCGTGCAAGAAGGCACCCATCTGGGAGGCTAAAACGCAGGCTCATTGGTTAGCATCGAAGGCGGCCCCAAGATCGTCGGTGGGGTTTTCGATCGGTTGCACCGGTTCGTTGGCCTGCTGCCGAGGTATGCTTGGCTGCTGCGCAGATAGGTCGGGAATTTGCTCGGTCGATGGGACGCTCGGCACTGCCGCCCGCGGCACCATGCAGAACCCATTTGGCCTAGAAATGAGTCTGTGGTTAACGAAGAGACCTGCGTTCCAGCTATCGAACTGACCAGTCTGAAGGCTGACGTGTTCAGGTGATCCGGGGGCAACCGAGATGACGTAGCGGGGGTCGGGACCATAGGTGTAGTTCCGACCGCCGCTAGGAGACTTGGAGATATACCAGTATGGCTGTCCACCGGTGAGATGGCGGATCTCGTCGTTGCCCTTGTAGAAGGCAGTTTCGACCGCTCTGGAGCTGCCGGCTTCAATGGCCAAGTTGTACCCGATAAAATCCCCGTTCTTCTTCGATACGAACCCACAAAGTACGATGTCTTGTGCACCGGCAGCACTTACGCAACTTCCAAGCACGGTAGTTGCGACAAGCAGGGTCTTGATCAAGTTCGTTACTCCTTTATCGATCATCACGGTTGCGAACCCTGGAAGGGAACGAGGATTGTGTTGTCCCAGCTCTTCAAATCACTGGCGTCGAGTCGCCTGCCATCGCGGGTACCGGTTAGTAGCAATTTGGCGAGGACAGGGTCGGGCGTACCCACTTCCTTCATGACCCGCGCAAGCTCGACGGACGCGGCCATGGTGGCTTCTGTCTCATTGCCATCGATCGCCAGGGTGTGAACGTAGAGAGCCCCCGAGGGAATTCGCTTGCCGCCCGTCGTGCCGCCGACTTCGACGATACGGGTTGTGGCGGCTGCGAACATCACGACGCAGGACGAAGCGCAAATGGATCCCGCACGGAGCACAATTGTCGTGGGTATGCCCTTGATCCTGGCCGAAAGCATCCCCGCTGCAATCTGGCGCGCGGCGTAGATGTTGCCGCCGGGTGTGTCGACGATCAGCACAACCCCGGCGTTCGTGAGTTTGTCTTTAGAGATCTCGCTAACCGCGACCTTGAATTTGGTTTCGTCACCAAACTCGATAGGACCCGTTACTGAGATCGCGTCGACATCCACCTTCCGGTAGTCGGCGCTATTCACCGGCACCGCAGCAAAAAAACTTGCCACCGCGACAGTGACTGCGGCCACCCTTCGCATTGTGAGTTCCTCTGTCGCGGCCATTGCATCGACGTGCGCTTTCGCGCGAGCCTTGGAAGCCGCCACGACCCCATGTAGGAAGCCTTGGGCCCGTCAGATTGTCCTAGATCGCCAATTGCTTGTGGCTAGATGCCAACGCACTTATACGGGTTCATCCAAACGAAGCGCTCGTCAAGGCAAGCAAATCCTCATTGTCGATTTAGCCGGCGTTGCTAACGAGCGCTGGCAGCAGCCGGTCAGAAAGGCCCTGAGCTTTGAGGGGCTCGACTTCCTTGACACCCTTATCGGTACCTACGAGGAACTGTAGGGAGCCGTCCGGATGAATGTGAGCAGCGGAGAGAACCGGTTTCGTCTTGCCTCGTCCTGGGTCGAGGACATCCGACCGGGGTATCGTCCGTGTGTATTCGATCGACGGCCGCGAGATGGGCTCTGATCAGCAGGATGAGCGGGGCCACCAGGACTGACACGCGGCCGATCCATTCCGCCATGACGGAGCGGGAGATGTCTACCCCCAGCCGGTCGTGCATCTCGGACAAACGGTAGAGAACCGAACATTTGGCGGAGCGGGAGATCGAATGTCTGAAATTTTCTGCCCAGGACAAGGGCTCAGTGGAAATCGGCCTGATACCTAGCCTCTCGCCCCATACCGTCAACTCGTACATGCAAACTGCCGTGAAGAAGCTAGATGCAAGAACAGAACGCATGCCGTCGCGGAGGCATCGGAATTTGGCCTCATGTAGTCCGCAAGGCGGGCCGCTTCTCCGGCACTCTGAAGGTGCCGACTGCCGATTGAAGCGATTGACCGAACGAAGTCGATCTCATAGAAAGTAACTATCTAGTTAGAGAGTATGAAGGTTCACCTTGAGGAAGGAATCCGCATGATCGTTACGGTTTCGCACGTAAACACGGCGACTGCCCTGGAATTGGTGTCGTCGGCATTCGAGTTTGCTGCGACGAAAGAATGGAAGATTGCTGTCTGCGTTGTGGACGCCGCCGAGCGACAGTAGCCTCGGCGCGTATGGACGGGGTTTCCTCCCAGACCCTCACGTTTGCCGAGGACAAGGCGTTCACAGCTGCGACGATGAGACGATCAACGGCGGCCTTTTTCGACAGGATGGATCAGAGCCCTTCACTGCGGCTCGGCATCGCAAACCGCGATCGGCTCCTAGTCTGGGGCGGCGGCGTTCCCGTCAAATTCGAGGGTAGTATCGTCGGCGGGATCGGAGTGTCCGGCGCACAGGACTTCGAGGATGTCGCCTGTGCGCAGGAGGCGCTTCGATGTGTGGGCCTCGCCTGGGAGTAGGCTACGCGCACACCATGCGCATGATCGTCTCGATATTGAAGTTGAGGCGATCGTCGAGCGCATCCTTGTCCATAAGGTCGCGTTCGAAAATAATGGAGCCTGTGAAGCGGTTTGTGAGGTAGTAGTATCCGATCGCCGCGATCGTGATGTTGAGCTGAACGGGGTCTATGCCATCCCGGAAAACGCCGGCCTCTACGCCCCTGGCGAGGATGCCGCCGACCAGGCTGACAAGCTTGCGATTGGTGACCTTGACCACCTCCGAGCCCTTGAGGTGCTTCGCCCTGTGAAGGTTGGCACTGTTGACCAGGGTGATGAATTCGGGGTGTTTCAGATAATACGCCCAGGTAAACCGCACAAAGGCCTCGAGCGCCTCCTTCGGCGGGAGACTTTCCAGGTTTAGTTTCTGTTCGGCCGTGCGTATGTCGACGTACGCCTGTTCAAGAACCATTTGGAAAAGGTGATCTTTACCTTCGAAGTAGTGATACATCATGCGCTTGTTGTTGAGCGATCGCTCAGCGATCACGTCCACCCGGGCGCCGGCCAGTCCGTTCTTTGCGAATTCCTTTTTCGCGGCCTCCAGTATTCTGGCCTTCGTTGCCTCAGCGTCGCGCGGTGGCTTGGCTGATTTAGTCCGTACTTTCGAATCCAAAGGTCGTCTCCAAGCAAATTCTAGCAAATCGTGCATTTCAATATACACGAACTGGTTGGTGCATGAAAGTGGACGTAGGTCAACAGTTTGCACTTGACGAACGATGCCATAACCAAGTAACTGGTTAGTGCGTTTCTACGATAAGGCACACGCTCCAGAACCGCCCCGAGCGGTACATGGATGCGTTCCTAGGCGCATGTTTTTTGGCTAAACGGGAGGAGAGAGTCATGTCGACCTTTATCAAGGACTTCATCGAGCGGGAGACGATTTCGCGTCGAAACTTCATGCTGGCGTCCGCAGTTGGAATGGGTGCGATGTTCGTGCCGGGTGTCGGCCAGCGCGGCGTTGCGCAGGCTGCCCTGAAAGACCCGGCGATCGCATGGAGCTACCGCGACCGCGCGTCCGCTTACTGGAATGCGATCGTGTCCGGCGGAGAAGCCTTCGCTGAGTCGATCGGCAAGCAGAAAGGCGACCTCGTCAGCCTCATCAACGAGGGTTCGTCCGAGAAGTCGCTCGCCGATATCAAGGCTTTCCTGGCCAAGAACAATGGAAATTGCGCCATTGCCTGCGACGCCAATGACAGCCCGAACGCTCGACCGGTCGTGGAAGCGGTGAAGGCGGCTGGAGGATATGTCTCGACCATCTGGAACAAGACGGACGACCTTCACCCCTGGGATTTTGGCGACAGTTACGTCAGCCACATGACTTGGTCGGACGTTGAGCCCGCCGCCCAGACGGCCCGTATCCTCTTTGAAGCCATGGGCGGCGAAGGCGGCGTCGTTCACTTGGGAGGTATCGCCGCGAATAACCCGGCAATTGAGCGCCTGGCAGGATTGAAGAAGGCCGCCGCCGAATACCCGAAGATCGAAATCCTCGACGCCCAGCCGGCGGATTGGGATACGCAGAAGGGCGCTGCGCTGATGTCGTCGTTCCTGACGCGCTATGGAGACAAGATCAAGGGCGTACATTGCGCGAACGACAACATTGCCTATGGCGTCATCGAGGCGTTGCGCGCGGAGGGTATCGAGGACATGCCGATCGTCGCGTACGATGGCAATCCCGAAGCCGTCAAACTGGTCATGGATGGCAAGCTTCTCGCCACCGTCTTCACCAATCCATACTGGGGTGGCGGCGTTTCCGCAGCGCTTGCCTACTACGCTGCGACAGGCGCGTTCAAGCCTTCGGAAGAGCCCAAGGAACATCGCGAGTTCTACGGACCGACAATCCTGATTTCCAGCAAGGATGCAGCGGAATTCAAGGCGAAGTACATGGATGCGACCCCTGCCTATGACTGGAAGGACTACTGGTCGCCGACCAAGGGTCAGATCAAGTACAGCAACTAATTGGATTGGGCGGGCGCGACCTCGACGGATCGCGCCCGCCCCCGAGGCCATCGCATACAAGTAAGGGAGGAGCGGTCCGATGACGTCGGTGTCGCGTGAGAATCTTATCAAGTGGGCTCCATTTTTGGTGCTGCTTGCACTGGTGATACTGTTCACCGTCATCAACCCAACGTTCCTCTCAGTCCGGAACTTCTCCAGAATTGCCGTGGCGTCAGCGCCCGCTCTGATGGTTGCCGTCGGCGTGACGTTCATTATCGTCATGGGGTCAATCGACCTTTCGATGGAGGGCGCTGTCACTCTGGCCGCAGTCCTTTTTGCCTACATGTTCCTCGGCCTCGGTGAGACATTGAACTGGATCGGTTGGCTTGCGATTCCGGCTACGCTTCTAATCGGTGGGCTGGTCGGAATTCTGAATGGTCTGGTCCATGTGAAGCTTCGAATACCATCCTTTATGGCCAGCCTCGCGATGGGCTTCATTGGAACCGGAGCGGGCATTCTCCTGACAGGTGGGGATATAGTGAAGGTATCCGATCCGGCGTTCCGTAGTCTCCTGACATTCCGCTTTCTCGGTTTCCCGCTGATGGTCTATGTCGCCGTCCTCGGATTGCTGGTCGCATGGTTCATTCAGCGTTACACGATCCTTGGCAGGAACTTCTATGCGGTTGGGGGTGGCGAGGATCTCGCACACGCGTCCGGCGTCAATGTTGCGAAGGTCAGGGTGCTCGGATTTGGCCTCGCGGGCATCTTCTACGCACTCGCCGCGATCCTGGTCGTCGGTCGTATCGGGCAGGCTGAGTCGATTTCCGGCGCAAACTTCATGTTTGTTTCCATCACCTCGGTGGTGGTCGGCGGGGTTGCGCTTTGGGGTGGTATCGGCGGCGTTTGGAACGCTCTCGTCGGTGTGCTGATTGTCGGCGTGATCAACAACGGCATGGTCGTCATCGGCCTTCCGGACTTCATGCAACAGGGTGTCCTCGGTGCACTGGTCATCCTATCGGTGGTGCTTTCCACCGACCGTCTTTCGATTTCCTTTGTGAAGTGAGGCCGGCGATGTTTCAGCTCAAAGCAGTCGACAAAAAGTTCCCCGGCGTACACGCGCTGAAGACGGTGAATTTCGAAATTGGACGCGGCGAAATCGTTGGTTTGGTGGGCGAGAACGGCGCAGGCAAGTCGAGCCTCATGAAGGTGATCTACGGCGCTTATCAGCCCGATTCCGGGCAGATCACCATCAACGGAAAGTCTGTCCGGTTTGCCAATCCCCGCCAGGCCATGGAGCATGGAGTGGGGATGGTGTTTCAGGAGCAGTCGCTGATCACCAACCTGTCTGTGATGGAGAACATCTTTCTCGGTTACGAAGGCCAGTTCACTCGTGCGGGTGTCGTAAACTGGCGGGCGATGGCGGCCGCTGCGAAGTTTCAACTCGCGAAGGTGAAGCTGGATATAGACCCGGCGACCGTGACGTCGAAACTCTCGTTCGCACAACGGCAGTTGGTCGAACTGGCCAAGGTCCTGACGCTCGAAGAGCGCGTGAAGGGCGATCTCATTATTCTTCTCGATGAACCGACCTCCGTTCTCAGCCAGGACGAAGTGCAGCTCCTCTTCAAGCTTGTGCGTGAACTGACCACACGAGCATCGTTCATATTCGTCTCACACCGCATGGATGAGGTGATGGAACTTAGCAACCGTGTCTACGTCATGAAGGACGGTCAGGTAGTCGACGTCGTCGAGAGCGGAAAAGCGGATGTTGACGCGATCCAGCACAAGATGGTGGGTCGAAGCATTGACCGCGAATATTATCGAGAGACCCGACAGACGGCCTACGACGCTTCGAAGGTGCTTGTCGAACTCGATAACGTGTCCTTGCCCGGCAAGGTCCGGGATGTATCGCTCAAGGTACATGCGGGTGAGGTTGTCTGCCTCGTGGGTACGGAGGGATCCGGCCGCGAAGGCATCATGCGCGCGATCTACGGAATGGTGTCGCCGACCAAGGGACAACTCAAAATCAAAGGACGATCAATTTCCCGCTTCAATCCAATGAAGGCCGTCGCACGGGGCCTTGGCTACGTGCCGCGCGAGCGAAAGATCGAAGGAATCGTCGCCGGCATGAACGTCTACGAGAACATGACCCTTTCCCAACTCGGGCGGCGCTCGAACGCTGGCGTCATGCGTATCGGCGAGGAACGCGCCCTCGCGCGGGACTGGATACGCAAACTTTCGATCAAGGCGCACTCCGAATACGCGGACTGCGGCAATCTCTCGGGTGGCAACCAACAGAAGGTAGTCCTGGCCAAGTGGCGGTCCGGCGGATCGGACATCATGCTGCTAGACCATCCCACCCGTGGACTGGACATCGGCGCAAAGGAAGACGTCTACGAGATGGTGCGTGACATGTCCGCTTTGGGCGTCGGCATCGTCCTTGTCGCCGACACGCTCGAGGAAGCCATCGGTCTGGCTCACACCATAGTTGTCGTCAAAGACGGTAAGGTCACCAAGCGGTTCGAATATACGCCTGGATCGAAGCCGACCCTTTATGACCTTCTCCACTACATGATTTGAGGGAACCATGGACCTCTACAAACTCAAAACCCATCTTCCCTGGATTACGCTGCTTGCACTGACGGCGATCGTAGGGATTCCGAACCCGGATTTTCTCAAGCTTACAAATCTGCTTGAGCTGGCCAGCGATATCGTACCGCTGTTCATTATGGCATTGGGATTGACGTTCGCTATCTACATTGGGGGGATAGATCTCTCTGCCCAATCAATGGCGAACATGGTGACGGTCATCGCATCCGTTTACCTCGCCAGTATGGGCCCGTGGGTGGCCGTGCTCTGTATCGCCTGCGGATTTCTTCTTGGAATGGTGTCGGGATACGCAACCACCAGGCTCTTTGTTCCATCGTTCATTTCGACGCTCGCGGTGGGCGGCGTTGCCTTCTCCGTCGCTCAATGGCTCTCCGGCCAGCGCGCCCTCAACATGGACGCCGCCCAGCGGGACGAGGTATTCGGATGGATGATTGGGCATGTCGGTATCATCCCGAACGAACTCTTCATAGCGGCAGGACTGCTTTTGATTTGCCTCTTTATTGAACGTCGGACCCGTCTCGGGCGTGTGTTCAAGGCGATCGGCGCAGGCGAGCCCGCGGCGGCAGCGTCCGGTGTCGATGTCGGTTTCTACAAGATTTTGGCGTTCGCGATCTCCGGTGCACTCGCAGCCATCGCCGGCCTTCTCTTCGCCGTGAAGCTCTCAGGTGGAGCGCCGACTATCGCCAATGGTTTCCTGCTTCCGGCTATTGTGGCTGTCCTCGTTGGAGGAACGCCGCTGACTGGTGGCGTGGGAGGTGTGCTGAACACTGCGATTGGCGCAATGATTGTCGCGGTCATCAGGGCATCCATGTTGTACTTCGGCATCGAAGCAACGCAGCAGCAGATGTTGTTCGGCCTTGTTCTCATCGTSRCAATTGCGCTGACGATTGACCGCTCCAAACTGAAGACGGTAAAATGAGATGAATGCGCAAAGAACCATGACGGCGGCGGTACTCGTCGAGCCCGGAAAGTTCGAGGTAAAGCAGGTCGCCATCCCCCGGATCGGACCGAATGACGTACTTGTCAAAGTTTCTCAGATCGGGATTTGCGGCACCGATATTCACATGTTCCACGGGAGATACGCCGCCGATGCGTTGCCCCTGATACCCGGGCACGAATTCTGCGGGACGATAGATGCTGTCGGAAGTGACGTCACGCACTTGAGCGTCGGCACAACCGTCGTGGCCGACATAAACATCGGCTGCGGTAACTGCTACTGGTGCCGGCGGAACGAGGTATTGAACTGTGCCGAAGTCTCCCAGATTGGAATCGGGCGAGACGGCGCGTTTGCTGAGTACGTAGCCGTTCCAGCGCGTCTCGTTATTCCCGCTCCCGCAGGGGTAGCTCCTGAAGTCCTGGCCCTCACCGAACCCGTCGGGTGCGTTGTGCGCGCCGCGAAGAAGGCCGGAATAGGTGTCGGCGATTCCGTTGTCGTCCTCGGAGCAGGGCCCATCGGCAATCTTCATGTTCAAATGATGCGGTTGGTCGGCGCTGCACCGATCGTCGTTTTTGATCTGTCGACATCCCGTTGCGAGGCAGCATTGGCAGCCGGAGCCGATGTGATCGTAACGGATCCCACCAAGCTCAAGGATGCCGTTCTCGCCGCGACGGACGGTGTGGGTGCGGATTTCGTTATTGAGAGCGTGGGGAATGCAAGACTCTACTCCACGGCCTTCGATCTCATCAGGAAGGGTGGACACGTGTCATTCTTCGGTATCACGGGCCCCCAGGATACCGTCGACCTACCGATCCTTGGAACGGTGCTCCACGAGAACGGCCTGAAGGGCTCGGTCGCCGCGATGGGCGAAGACATGTATCAGGCCTTGAAACTGCTGACCCATCAACGCTTCGACGTGAAGGCTTTCACTGGTGCGGTCTTCCCACTTGCGGAAATCCAGGAAGCTTTCGAGAGCCTGCCAAAAAGATCGAACGATCTGAAAACCCAGTTGCGGGTGTCGTGAGACCCCATCGGTCACCGCCGCTTGAACGGCGTTGACTTGCTGAAACCGATTAAATGGAGGATCACATGGATCAGCTCTCACCAATGCTTCGCCTTCCCGAACAACCCAAGACTTTCGGCTTTTTTGTCGATGGTCAATGGAGGCAGGGTAGCGACCACTTCGAGCGAGTCTCCCCAGGTCATGGTGTGCCCGTCTCTCGAACTTCCCGTTGCACGGTCGAGGATCTGAACGCAGCCGTTGCCGCTGCAAGGGCAGCCTTCGAAAATGGCTCCTGGTCTGACCTTTCCGGGGCGGAACGAGCTGGCGTCCTCTTGCGTGTCGCAGAAATTCTGAAGCGCCGACGCGATGAGGTGGCTTATTGGGAAACGCTCGAGAACGGCAAGCCGATCTCGCAGGCACTCGGTGAAATCGATCACTGCATTGCGTGTTTCGAGACAGCGGCTGGAGCTGCGCGCGCATTGCACGGCGACAGCTTCAACAATCTCGGAAAGAACCTGTTCGGCATGGTCCTGCGCGAGCCGATCGGCGTCGTTGGATTGATAACGCCATGGAATTTTCCTTTCCTGATCCTGTGCGAACGCGTTCCGTTCATTCTCGCGTCCGGATGCACGCTCGTCGTGAAGCCTTCCGAGGTCACCAGCGTCACGACGTTGCTGCTCGCGGAGATTCTCGTCGAAGCCGGGCTGCCGCGCGGCGTCTACAACGTCGTCACCGGGTCCGGGCGCACCATCGGGCAGGCGATTACCGAACATCCTGATATCGACATGGTGTCGTTCACCGGATCGACTGCCGTAGGCCGTGCCTGCGTGCATGCCGCAGCCGACTCCAACTTCAAAAAGCTCGGATTGGAACTCGGCGGCAAGAACCCGATTATCGTGTTCGCCGACGCCGACCTTGAAGCGGCGGCGGACGCCGCCGCCTTTGGCATTTCTTTCAATACCGGACAGTGCTGCGTTTCATCGAGCCGACTGATCGTCGAAGCCAAGGTCGCCCAGCAGTTCGAGGAGCTCYTGGCGTCGAAGATGAAAAAAATCGTCGTTGGGGACCCGCTCGATCCGGCTACTCAGGTCGGTGCGATCACGACGGAGGCACAGAACAAAACGATCCTCGATTACATCGAAAAGGGCAAGTCGGCTGGAGCGCGAGTTCTTGTGGGCGGTTCGAAAATGGAGCATGACGGCGGCCAGTACATTCAGCCGACCCTATTCACTGGGGTTCGTCGCGACATGGAGATCGCAACCGACGAGATTTTCGGTCCCGTATTGTCGAGCTTTAGCTTCGAGACGGTCGACGAGGCGGTGCAACTGGCGAACGACACGGTGTACGGCCTGGCAGCGAGCCTATGGACATCCGACGTCAGCAAGGCGCTGTCAGTCACGCGTCGCGTTCGGGCAGGACGTTTCTGGGTGAACACTATCATGGCGGGTGGGCCGGAAATGCCGCTCGGGGGATTCAAGCAGTCCGGATGGGGTCGTGAAGCCGGCATCTACGGCGTTGAGGAATACACCCAGATAAAGTCGGTTCACGTCGACATCGGCAAACGCCAGCCCTGGATCGTGTGATGATCAATTCGTTTGACTATGTCATCGTCGGCGGCGGATCGGCAGGCTGCGTGCTCGCAGCTCGCCTGTCCGAGGACCCGGCGGCGCGGGTGTGCCTCATCGAAGCTGGCGACCGCGATAAGAACCCGCTGATACATATGCCCGTCGGCTTTGCAAAGATGACGACCGGGCCGCTGACCTGGGGCCTCGAAACTGTTCCACAGAAGCACGCCATGAACCGCGTAATACCCTATGCCCAAGCGAAGGTGCTGGGCGGCGGCTCCTCGATTAACGCCGAGGTATATACGCGGGGCCATCCAAGCGACTACGATCGGTGGGAGCAAGAAGGAGCCGAGGGATGGGGCTTCAAAGAGGTCCAGAAATACTTCCTTCGAGCCGAAGGCAACACCGTCTATTCCGGAGCTCTTCATGGTACCGATGGGCCGCTGGGAGTGTCGAATATTCCTGACCCCAACCCACTCACCAAAGCCTTCGCGAAGAGCTGCCAGGAGTACGGCATTCCCTACAATCCGGATTTCAACGGAGAGCGTCAGGAAGGAGCGGGCATCTACCAGCTAACGACCCGCAACAATCGACGCTGCTCGGCCGCGGTAGGATACCTGAAGCCTGTTCTTGGACGGCCAAACCTTACACTTGTCACCGGTGCGCTGGTGCTTCGGGTGGTGTTCGAGGGCGCCAGGGCGGTCGGGATCGATTATGTCGTCGGCGGAAAAAAACTCCATGCTGGCGCCGCGACCGAGGTCGTCGTCACGGCGGGGGCGATCGGAACGCCGAAGTTGCTTATGCATTCTGGAGTAGGTCCGGCAGCGCATCTTCGATCGCTGGGCATTCCGATCATCCAGGATCTGGGTGGGGTTGGCCAGAACCTTACCGATCACTACGGTGTCGATATCGTGGCGGAGATCAGGAACCGCGAGAGCCTCGACAAGTATAACGAGCTCCGTTGGATGCTATGGGCAGGGCTTCAATACGCGCTGTTCAACTCCGGCCCCGTGACTTCCAATGTCGTCGAAGGCGGCGCGTTCTGGTACGGCGACAAGTCGGAGACGCGGCCGGACCTCCAGTTCCATTTCCTCGCCGGAGCGGGAGCAGAGGCAGGCGTTCCATCGGTTCCGAAGGGAACCTCGGGCGTGACCCTCAACAGTTACACTCTAAGACCGAAGTCGAGGGGAACAGTTACGCTGAGGTCATCTGATCCTCGCGATTTGCCGCTCGTGGATCCCAACTTCCTCTCAGATCCGGATGACCTCAGGATCTCGGTGGAAGGCGTGAAAATAAGTTGCGAAATCATGCGGCAGGCATCGCTTCAGAAATACGTGAAGACGATCCATTTTCCGGACCCGAACGTTCGAACGCAGGCAGATTTCGAAGACTATGCGCGCAAATTTGGAAGAACGTCCTATCATCCCACCTGCACATGCAGGATGGGCACGGACGAGATGTCGGTTGTGGATCCAAAGCTTCGCATTCACGGCCTGGAGGGAATCCGAATTTGCGACAGTTCGGTGATGCCATCCTTGGTTGGCTCGAATACGAACGCCCCGACGATCATGATCGCGGAACGCGCTTCCGATTTCATAAAGGGCAACCGCTAAGCACGAAAGACGCCTGCCGAGAGGCGACCCATCTGTGATGCAGAGGGTCGCTACTTCGGCCATAGCTGATCAGACACCGGTCGTTGCTATCTTTGTCTTGATCCATTTTCGAATAGCTACGCTCGCGCTTCCTTCTCGTCGACAATCCGACTTCGGCGTTCCCCACGAGTAAAATCTGAAATTGGTGTCCGCTGCAGCGAAAGCTGCTGGCGAAGAGTTACCGCTGGCTGATTGTGAAGACGATTGCGCACTAGGCGCTCGTCTTCACTATCCTTGGACGTCGTATCCCATCCGGATTTTTACGCTTCGGATGTGTCCCATTCGGGTGCCCACGGAACCTTGGTTTTGTCCACGCATCTGTAGTTGATTGCCGTCAGAGCATCGATGCGTCGCATATCGACGCTGCTGAGGATGAAGTCCATGACCTCGAAATTGGCTTTGATGTTCTCGGGCTTGGTCGACATCGTGTTGATTGCCACTCCCTTCTGCAGAATCCATCTGAGCGCGACCTGAGCCGCCGTCTTTCCGTAGGATTCGCCGATCTGGCCAAATTCGGGATATCTGAAGATCTCACCTCTGGCGACCGACGAAAACGACGCCAGTGGAATGCCCGTGCGATACGATGCCTCGAGGAGGATTGATTGATCGAGGAGCGGGTGGAATTCGACCTGGTTGATCGCGATTTCTCCGTCGAGCACGGAGTGAGCTTCGTGCATCATCGCGGCCGTAAAATTGGAAACACCAATCTCTTTTGCCAGTCCGTGGCGCTTCGCTTCGCGAAGGAGAGACAATACAGGGCGATTGCTTCCGGCCGGGTCCGGCCAGTGGAGAAGAAGGACGTCAGCCTGCGAAACCCCAAGGGCCTTCAGACTGGTTTCTACTGATTTCAGAAAGCGGTCCTCCGGGTAGTTGTCCGGATGTACTTTCGTGGTGAGGAGCAATTCCGTGGGGGAGACGTTCGCAGCCCGGATCGCGTTTCCGAGATCTGCTTCGTTACCGTACATCTGGGCGGTATCGAACGCCCGGTATCCGATTTCATAGGCTGCCGCGAATGCGTCCTCCAACTCCTTCCCATTGAGGGGGTAAGTTCCGAACGAACGCTCGAATCCAGGCTTGAAGCAAACAGACATTTTCTCTCCTCCACACGATAAGTCTCAGAAAAATTTTGGCAATTCCGGCGTTGCGAAACATGCCGGAACACATTGTTTTTTCTAGCTTGCGCTTCATTGCAGGAACACCTATAACGCACTAACCAGTTACTTGCAACGGTCGGGAAGGAAACACATGTCCAAGGTGAAAACCGCTGCGGAAGTCGCGGCACTAATCAAGAACGACGCCATCGTCGCCGTGAACTCCTCGAGCGGTCTCTGCTGCCCTGATGAGGTGCTGGCAGCAATTGGCGAACGCTACCGTGGCGAGGGCGCGCCCCGCGGCCTCACGACCATCCATCCGATCGCCGCCGGTGACATGTTCGGCACCAAAGGAGTGGATCACCTGGCGCAGCCGGGACTGATCAAGAAGATCATCGGCGGATCGTACCCTTCCGGTCCGTCGTCCGCGGAGCCGCCGCTGATCTGGCAGATGCTTGGACGCAACGAAATCGCGGCATACAACGTTCCGAGTGGCGTGCTGTTTGATATTCTCCGCGAGGGCGCAGCGATGCGACCAGGGGTCCTTACGAAGGTCGGGATGGAGACCTTCGTTGATCCGGAAAACGAAGGCTGCGCAATGAACGATGCAGCCAAGGAGGAGCCGATCGTATTCCGCCAGAATTTCGCGGGGGAGGATTGGCTGTATTTCCCGGCGATCCGTCCGGATGTAGCGATCATTCGGGCAAGCACAGCCGATGAGCGCGGTAACCTGACATTCGAGCACGAGGGTGCCTATCTCGGCGCGATGGAACTGGCGCTCGCCGGGCACAATGGCGGGGGGATCGTCATCGCCCAGGTAAAGCGTATCGCGAAGGCTGGATCATTGAAGCCGCACGACGTTCGCGTGCCGGGCATCCTGGTTGACTACATCGTAGAGGCACCGGAGCAACTGCAAACAACGGCGACATCGTATGACCCGGCGATTTCGGGTGAATTGTTTCGGCCTCTCGACAGCTTCCGTATCCCCGAGTTCGACGTTGCGAAAGTGATTGCCCGCCGAGTGGCGCGCGAACTTCAGGGTGGCTGGGCAGTCAACATCGGTTTCGGGATATCGGCGAACGTTCCTCGCATTCTTCTGGAAGAAGGACGTCACGGCGATGTCACCTGGGTTATCGAGCAGGGGGCTGTAGGCGGAATCCCGTTGCTCGACTTCAAGTTCGGCTGCTCGTCGAATGCCGAAGCGTTCGTCGCGTCTCCTCATCAGTTCGCGTATTTCCAGGCGGCGGGATTTGATGCTTCACTTCTGTCCTTCCTGCAGATTGACAAGGATGGCTCCGTGAACGTCTCGAAGCTTTCGGCAAGGCCGCACGTGACTGCCGGCGCGGGTGGCTTCGTAGACATCACCTCCCGTGCCAAGAAGATAGTGTTTTCCGGTTATTTCAACGCTGCCGCAAAACTCTCCATCGCTGACGGAAAGCTGGTCATCGATCGCGAAGGCAAAATTGCGAAGATCGTCGACAAGGTGGAGCAGGTTTCCTTCTCCGGCAAGCGGGCTATCGCGCAGGGACAGGACGTCACCTACGTGACGGAGCGCTGCGTTATCAAGTTGACTGCCGACGGACTGGTGGTAACGGAGATCGCTCCGGGGGTCGACCTTCAGACACACATTCTTGACCAGGCCGAGACCCCGCTACGCATCTCGCCGAACCTCAGGATCATGGACCCTGAGCTCTTTCTTCCCCATCCACGTGCCGTCCCGCAGCGGAAACTGGATGCCGCATGATGGAAGAGGCGTCCCGGAGGATATTCCTCGAATACGAGGAAGACATTGCCGTGATGACCATCCGGCATAAGGAGAGCCTGAACGCGATAGACGCTATGGCGGTGGAGCAGATCTACCTGGCGTGCAGGGAGATCGAGGGTAACACCTCGGTGAGGGCACTCGTAATCACGGGCGAGGGCGAAAAGACATTCTCTGCCGGAGGCGACATCAAGGCCTGGGGCGCGCTGACGCCCCAGCAGTTCGGTCGTGACTGGATCCGACGCGGTCACGATGCGTTTGATGCCGTGGCGCGTCTGCGGGTGCCTGTCGTTGCGGTGCTTAATGGCCATACATTCGGAGGCGGGCTGGAACTTGCGGCCGCAGCCGACCTTCGCATTGCGGAGGCGCATGTCAAGTTTGGTCTGCCTGAGGCGAGGCTTGGAGTTATCCCCGGATGGTCGGGCACGCAACGGGCGGTGCGACGTTTCGGATCGGCAGTGATACGTCGCATGGCACTGTTCGGTGAGGTCCTGAACGCAGAGCAGGCCCTGGCCTCGGGACTCGTCGAAATCCTTGTCCCGAAGGGCGATGGCATGACGAAGGCCAGGGACGTGCTGACTTCCGTAAGGTCCCGCGCTCCTCTTGCGACCGAGATCGTCAAGATGCTTATCAATGCCGCCGAGGAAGAGGAGGGCCCCCGTGTGCTGGATACGGTCGCAGGTATGTGTGTCGCCTTTACGGATGATCTGAAGGAGGGTGTTTCGGCATTCACCGAAAAGCGCAAGGCGCGGTTCAAGGACTCATGACATGGATCTCGACAAGCGCGCCTTTCTAACGGCGCTTTTCGACGCGGCGATCGCTGCGGCGGACCCGGAGCAAGCGCTCTTGAATTTCATGCCGGCACAGCCGAAAGGCCGAACAATCGTGGTCGGGGCGGGAAAAGGTGCGGCACAACTCGCGAGGGCGTTTGAAAAGAACTGGAACGGCCCCCTCGAAGGCGTTGTGGTGACACGTTACGGATACGCGGTTCCCTGCGAGCGCATAGAAGTTCTGGAAGCATCACACCCGTTGCCCGACGAGGCTGGTTTGCGGGCCGCAGGACGACTGCTCGCTGCGGTCGAGGGACTCAACGAGGACGATCTGGTCGTCGCCCTCATCTGTGGCGGCGGGTCGGCGCTGCTGCCGGCTCCTCCGACCGGATTTGCGCTTGATGACGAAATCGCGCTGAACCGGGCGCTTCTCGCGTCCGGTGCTCCCATTTCAGCGATGAACTCTATCCGGAAACACTTCTCACGGATAAAGGGCGGTCGTCTTGCACAGACATCTTACCCGGCAAAGGTGGTTACACTCGTCGTGTCAGACATTCCTGGCGACAACGCCGCGTTTGTCGCCTCTGGCCCGACCGTGCCTGACGATACTACTCGTGAAGATGCACTTGCAGCAATCAATCAGCATCGGATCTCCCTTCCCGAAAGAATATTGGCCCACCTCCACGATGAAAAGGCAGATGCGCCGCGACCGGATAATCCCGCATTCGGCCGGAACGAGGTCCATGTCGTGGCGTCGGCGGGGCGTTCCTTGGAGGCTGCTGCCCGTGTTGCGGAGAACCTTGGAATTCGGGCAGCAATCCTGTCAGACTCCATCGAGGGGGAGGCTCGCGAGGTCGGTCACGTACACTCTGCGCTTGCAAGGGAGGTCGCCATTAACGATAGACCGTTCAAGCGTCCTGTAGTGCTTTTGTCGGGAGGCGAGACGACTGTCACGCTGAAGGGTAGCGGAAAGGGCGGCCGCAACACGGAGTTCCTTCTTTCGGTGGCCTTGGGCATTGCAGGCAACGACAGCATTCATGCTTTCGCGGCAGATACCGACGGGATCGATGGCAGTGAGAACAACGCCGGGGCATTCGCGGATGGAACGACGACCGCCCGAATACGCCAGTGTGGATTTGATCCCGCTTCGCTTCTTGCCGACAACGACGCCTGGACCGCGTTTTCTTTGGTGGGTGATCTCTTTGCCCCTGGTCCGACAGGGACGAATGTGAACGACTTCCGAGCAATTCTCATTGGAGATAGGGCCTAAGAGAATGGGCCGGATTTTTGATCCGGCCCCCTTCGCTGTTCTTGCCGTCTGTCCCTACGCGATCGAAACAGGCGCGTCCTCCCGAAGCAGTCCTTGCCGCTTCAACTCCTTCCAGAATTCGCCAGGTATCGGGTGGCTAAACCACTCAAGGTTTTTCCGAAGCTGTTCAACCGTGCGGGTTCCCGCGATAAAGGACGGGATGGCCGGATGGGCGACGACGAATTGCATGGCTGCGGCGGGAAGGGGAATGGAGTACTCCTTGCACACCTTCTCGATACGGCTGACGCGATCAAGAATTTCGGGAGAGGCCGGAACGTAGTTGTACTTCGCGCCTTCGATCGCCCCCGTTGCGAGAATGCCGGAATTGAAGCCGCCACCGATCACCACGGCAGCGCCTCGTTCTTCGCAAAGGGGCAGGAATTTATCGAGCGATTCCTGCTCCAGGAGCGTATAGCGCCCCGCCAGAAGGAAGCAGTCGAAGTCGCGCTGCCGCAATGCCTCATAGCAAACTTCCCACTCATTCACGCCCACACCAATTGCACCGACCACACCCTCGTCCCGAAGCCTTGATAGCGCCTTCCAGGTTCCATCCATCGCCGCCTTGAACACGTCGGGCTGCTCGGATCCGCGTGTGAACACATCAATGTCGTGGATGAAGCAGATATCGATCCGCTCCAGCGCGAGGCGCTGAAGTGAATCTTCGAATGAACGCATTGCTCCATCGTAGGTGTAGTCGAATACCATCTCATTGGGTGCGGCGTTGCTCCACGGAGAGAAGTCGATCTCGCGCCGCTTTCTGGGCTTCAGGAGGCGACCGACCTTCGTGGAAAGCACAAATTGATCGCGATCCTTCCAGCGGAGCGAGTGGCCGCACCGAAGCTCAGACAAGCCGTGCCCGTACATCGGGGCTGTGTCGTAATATCGAACGCCCGTATCCCACGCCAGTTGCACCATCCCATCGGAGGTCGCCTCGTCGATCGGACGTGCGAAATTTCCGATGGGCGCTGCGCCGAAAGCGAATGAAGTGACTTCGAGGCTAGTCCTTCCAAATTTTACCTTGGTTCCGGGATTCATGAGCTTCCTCCTTGCTAATGCACCATGTAGTTAGTTACATTGCAGATCCGTTGACGGGTGACAAGACTTTGGAGGGGAGATCTTGCTTAATTACGACTACATCATCACCGGAGCGGGACCTGCGGGGTGCGTGCTGGCGAATAGACTCACCGAAGACCGCGACGTTTCAGTGCTGCTGCTCGAGGCGGGAGGACGAGACAGTCATCCCTTCTTCCGCATGCCGGCTGGATTCGCGAAAATGACGAAAGGGATAGCCAGTTGGGGTTGGTCCACCGTGCCGCAGAAGCACATGCAGGGGCGAGTGCTCTGGTATACGCAGGCCAAGGTGATCGGCGGGGGATCAACCATCAACGCGCAGATCTACACGCGCGGCAATGCCCGCGATTTCGACGGGTGGAACGACGAGGCTGATTGCGCAGGGTGGAGTTACCGCGATGTGCTGCCCTATTTCAAAAGGGCGGAGGGAAATGAGCGCTTTCACGACGACTTCCACGGAAGCGAGGGGCCGCTTGGTGTGTCCATGCCCCGTGCGGCGCTACCAATATGCGACGCATTCATTCGCGCGGCGCAGCAGTGTGGCATCCCCTACAATCATGACTTCAATGGGCGCAAGCAGGAAGGAGTCGGCTTCTACCAGTTGACGCAGAAAGACGTGGCGCGTTCGTCAGCGGCTTCGGCGTTCCTTCGTCCAGCGATGACCAGACCGAACCTAACCGTCATGACGTCAACGGAAGTGTCGCGCGTGGTCATAGAGAAAGGGCGGGCGATCGGTGTCGAGCTGGTAGATCGTCGTCGGAACAAGAAGGCGATCGTTCGCGCGGATCGAGAGGTGCTTGTAACCTCGGGAGGAATAGGATCACCGCGTCTTCTTCTGCTCTCCGGCATAGGCCCCGCGGATCACCTGCGGAACATTGGCATCGAGGTTCGGCACGATCTAAAGGGTGTCGGGGAAAACCTCCAGGACCATCTTGACCTGAGCGTGATCTCCGAATGCTCCGGAGACTTCAGCTACGACACGGTCCAGCGACTTGACAGAACCGTTGTCGCCGGCCTGCAATATCTGCTCTTTCGCGCGGGGCCTGTTGCATCCTCGCTCTTCGAGACGGGAGGCTTCTGGTACGCAGATCCTGACGCCCGTTCGCCGGACATCCAATTTCACTTCGGCCAGGGGTCTGGAATTGAAAAGGGGATCGCAAAACTCGATAATCCAGGCGTCACGCTTAACTCAGCGTTCATGCGACCTCGCTCACGCGGAACGGTCAGACTCCGTAGCGCGGACATAGCAGAGGCTCCTCTTATCGACCCAAACTACTGGGCGGATCCTTATGATAGGGAGATGTCGCTTCGCGGACTTGAGATAGCGCGGGAGATCATGAGTGCTCCGGCATTGAAGCCATTCCTTCTGCGTGAGGCACTTCCCGGTTCAGTGGTTTCAGGCGAACAGGAACTGGTGGACTTCGCCTGCCGCGTGGCAAAGACCGATCATCATCCGGTAGGCGCGTGCAAGATGGGACGCGACCCGATGGCGGTCGTATCACCGGAACTGAAGGTTCACGGACTGGAAGGTCTTCGTGTGTGCGACTCGTCCATAATGCCTCTCATCAACTCTTCGAACACGAATGCTCCGACAATCATGATTGGCGAGAAGGCATCAGACCTTGTCCGCGGACTGCCGGCATTGCCGCCGGCAATCTTCGAACATGAAAGAAACGATCGCGTCCGTCTGGCGAGGTAGTCGCGGACGAAAAAACCAATGATCGAGACGTGCGTCCGAAGGGATGGTGGCGCGGAGTAAACGCGCGTCTGTAGAGCTTCCAGATCTGACTGCAAGCAACTGAAATAACAACATACTTTGTGCAGATCGAGCGGTTGCGCGGATTGACAGGAGGGAAGTATCAGCTCTATGTAATGCACTAACTAGATACATAATTACAGATTGAATAATCGAGCATTTGCACGGCGTTGCGCCGCGCGGGAGGCACCATGAAAATCTTCGGAATAGAGCATTTTGGCTTCACCGTTCCCGACATGGACGAGGCGGTGGAGTTCTTCGAAACAATATTCGGCGCGGTCACCGCTCTTGAGACCGGTAAGATTGAAGTCGACGACGAATACATGAAGCGTCGGCTCGGAGTGCCGGGTAATTGCCGCATCGAGAATATTAAGGTCCTGCGAGTGGGCAAGGGCAGCAACCTCGAAATCTTCCAGTACTCGGGCGATGACGGCAGCGTGGAACCGAAGCGCAATAGCCAGCCAGGCGGCTTTCACATCGCGTTTCAGGTCGACGACGCGAACGCAGCGGCGGACCGCCTTCGCGCGAAGGGTGTCGACCTTCTGGAGGGGCCTACGTTCGTCGAATCTGGTCCAATGGCGGGCCTTACATGGCTCTACCTGCGCGCGCCGTGGGGACTGTTCCTTGAGATCGTCAGCATGAACGGCCCGCTTGGCTACGCGAGGGACGGTGGGCCGAAATTGTGGTCGCCGCTCGACTGAAAAAATTCGCGCGGCGTCGTGCCGCCGGATGGGGCCGTAATGGCCATAGAGTTCATTTTTCAACCGGATGCGAGGAGGCATTCAATGAGTGGATGGAAAAGACAGATCCTGGGATTCGCGCTGGCACTAGGCACCGCCACGGGAGCTCTTGCGCAGGACAAGCCCTTCAGTGGAATTACCCTGAAGATGCTTGGCATCGGCGACACATCTGTTACGCGGCTTGCAAAGATCACTGGCGAGTTCGAGGAGATGACGGGAGCCAAAGTCCAGATTGACATGCTTCCGTACCCGGGGCTTATCGACAAGATAACTGTTGAGACGAGTTCCGATAATCCGACCTACCAACTTCTTTGGGTCGACAGCCCGTGGATCGGTGTCCTGGGTGAAGCGGGATCGCTCCAGGATCTCACCGACTATGCCAAGCGCGATGCGGCCGAAATCGGCCTTAACGACATCATTCCGGTCCAGCTTCAGGAAAACAGCTGGCAGGGACGGCTTCTGGCGTTTCCCGCTTCTGGTATGATCTGGCACGTGAACTACCGTCAAGACCTGTTCGATGACGAGGGCGAGAAACAGGCGTTCAAAGCCAAATACGGATATGATCTGGCTGCTCCCAAAACCTTTGACCAATATCGCAACATTGCCGAGTTTTTCACCAGGAAGAAGGGCGACAAACTCGCCGGGAAGGTGCTTGAGTCGGATTTTTACGGCACCTCGCAATCCTACAGTCGAGTACAAGGTGCGATCACCCATGATTATTTTCCGATCATGCGCGCCTTTGGCGGCGACTACTGGGACCCGAAAACGGGACTTTGCGCCATGACGGGTGAGCCGCACGTCAAGGCTGCCGAGTTCATGAAGTCTCTCGTCCCATTCAATCCGCCGGATTACCTGGGCCTGATGTGGGACATCCAGTCCGGTTATATGGAGCGGGGCGAAACCGCGATAGCGGGTTACTGGAGTGTTCGCACGGTTCGCCTGACCAATCCGGCGGAAGCGAAGTTACCCACGATCGGCAAGGCAGGCTTCTCCGCGAGCCCGACTGCTGACGGAAAGCCGGAACCGACCTACACGGGGTCGCTGTCTTTTGCGATCAACGCGAAAGTTCCGGAGAAGGAGAAGGAAGCCGCCTGGGCCTTCATCAAGTGGGGTAGCAGCGAAAAAATCATGCGCCGTCTTGCTGAAGAGGGATGGGGGATCAGCCAGTTCCGCAAATCGATCCTCGCCGATCCTGCGCTTCAAGCGAAGTACCCGTACTACAAGGTTCTCCTCGATACACAGGACAATGCCCGCCGCCGTATCTTCCATCCGTTTTACGCGAACGTGGAAGAAAACTTTGGCGTCGAGCTGAGTAAATACATGGCCGGCGAGACGAAATCCGCCGAGGAGGCGCTAAAGACGGCTTGCGACGCCGTGAATGCCCAACTTGAATCCATTCCGCTGGAAATGCGCCTGCGGTGGATCAATGACGCGCCCGTCGCGGTTCTCGAAAAGTGATCCTATCGCCGGTCCGTCACCGCGGCGGGCCGGCAGCACCCAACCGCAATTCCGGAAGTCACCCATGAGCTACGTTCGAAGCCGCAACCGTCGGCTCGCAGGTCTGTTTTTGCTACCCACAGCAGCCGTCCTGTTTCTGACGACGATCTACCCCATGCTCTACGCGCTGTGGCTCAGCCTACGCAACTACGACCTCGCGAAGCCATTCATTCCGCGAGTCTTCGTAGGACTGAAAAACTATCGCGAAGTCCTAACCTCTGACGCCTTCCTCCATTCGCTGGTGGTGACTTTCAAGCTTATGGCGATGACGCTGAGCTTTCAGTTTATCCTCGGCGTGGCCATGGCCATTCTCGTGACGCAACGCCTGCCAGGAATGGCGGTTATCCGGACGCTGCTACTCATTCCAATGATGATTTCTCCGGTCATCGTCGGCCTGGTGTGGCTGTTCCTCTATTTTCCCGAACTTGGCTATCTCAACTACTTCCTGTCGCTTCTTGGCCTGAACCCGATCCCATGGATTACCAGCACTCAGTGGGCGTTGACCGCGATCGCCATCGCTGACATCTGGCAGTGGACACCTTTCATTATGATGGGGACAGCGGCGGCGCTGCAAAGCCTGTCCCCGGAGCCCTACGAGGCGGCCCGCATCGATGGAAATTCAACCATCGAGGTATTTCTTCACGTGACGTTACCGCAGCTCAAGCCTGTCCTCGTCAGCTTGCTGTTCCTTCGTGCGATCGATGCCTTCAAGATTTACGACATCATCTTCGTGCTTACGAAAGGCGGCCCTGCGGACGCGACCGAGACTATTGCTCTCTACATCTACCGGCAGAGCTTCACCTTCTGGCGCATGGGAGTCGGGGCGGCCGCTTCGTTTGTATCTCTAATAGTTATCTCGGTGCTGATCACGCTGTTCTTCCGCTCTATGCAGAAGTCTGCGAACAGCCGATAGCCGACCCATCTCGGAGTCATTCAACATGACGAAGCTCTCATTCCGTCAATCACTCCTGACATATGTGCTGATCGGGTTCCTGCTCGTGATCTTCATGATCCCGATCTACCTCATTCTCGCATCGTCCCTGAAGCCGTCCGCGGAAATGTTCTCGCGCCCGCCGGCTATCTTCTTCACGCCGACCCTGCAACATTACGTCGATCTCTTCACCCTGAGGCCGTTCCACAAAAACCTGATCAACAGCCTTGTCGTGACGCTTGGATCCACGGCTTTCAGCGTCTTCTTCGGGACGCTCGGCGCTTATGCCCTATCGAGGATACGTCACCCGCGCATCTCCGACGTGGCTTTCTGGATTCTGTCGATGCGGATGTTCCCGCCCATCGCCGTGGTGGTTCCCTACTATATCATTTTCAAGGCGGTCGGGCTTCTCGACACACCGATGGCGTTGATCATCGTCTACTCGACCGCCAACGTGCCGCTCACGGTGTGGCTGATGAAGGGTTTCTTCGACGAAATTCCCGAGGCCCTTGAAGAAGCGGCACAGGTGGACGGCTACGGCGTTGCAGAGATTTTCTGGCGGATCACGCTGCCATTGGCTGCGCCCGGGCTCGCGGTCAGCGCGGTATTTTGCTTCATCTTCTCGTGGAACGAATTCCTGTTTGCCCTGATGCTGACTGGTTCGAACACCCAAACGGCAACCGTTGCCGTGATGTCGTTCTGGAGCAGTGACGCCGTCCAGTGGGGACGGATCATGGCGGGCTCCTTCATCATTCTCATCCCAGGCGTCGTTTTCGTCCTCACCTGCCAACGCTGGCTTGTGCAGGGTCTGACCCTTGGATCCGTCAAGTAATCTAGGCCAGAGAGGAACACGATGGCATCGGTAACAATATCAAACGTCGCCAAATCCTACGGAACGCTTACGGTCGTACACGGCGTAGACCTCGACATCGAGGATGGCGAATTCGTCGTGCTCCTCGGACCCTCCGGGTGTGGGAAGACCACGACGCTTCGGATGGTCGCGGGGCTCGAAGACATATCTGGCGGGGAGATCCGGATCGGCGGACAGGTTGTGAGCGACAAGCCACCGAAGGACCGGAAGATTGCGATGGTCTTCCAAAATTACGCTCTCTATCCGCACATGACTGTGCGGCAGAACATGGAATTCGCGCTTCGTCCGCAGAAGCTTCCGAAAAACGAGGTCGACGCCAAGATCGGGAAAATCTCGACCATGCTCGGACTTGACACTTTGCTCTCGCGGCGTCCCGCGCAGCTGTCGGGCGGCCAGAGGCAACGCGTCGCCATGGGCCGTGCGATGGTCCGGACGCCGGAGGTGTTCCTATTCGACGAACCGCTCTCCAATCTCGACGCGAAGCTCCGCACTCAAGTGAGAATGGAAATCGCCAAACTTCATAAACAACTTGGGACGACGGTTATCTATGTGACCCACGATCAGGTGGAGGCGATGACGCTCGCGGACAAGATCGTGATCATGAGGGACGGACGGATCGAGCAGATCGGCGTCCCGGAAGAAGTATTCCTGCGGCCCAGAAACCTCTTCGTGGCGACCTTCATCGGCAGTCCGGCCATGAATCTCTTCAAAATGAAGGCGAAGTGCCGCGCGGATGATGGTGTGCTTGTCTGCCCAGACTTCGCAGTCGAAATTCCCGCTCGACTTAAAGGCCGAATTCGCGATGGACAGCGCGTCACACTTGGTGTCCGGCCGAGCGACATCCGACCCGTCGCGCTAGGGGAGAAAGGCCTTGTCGAGGCCAAGGTCGATGTTGTCGAATATCTGGGTGTCGAGGCGCTGGTCGATCTGAGATGCGGCCGCCAGGAATTCATCGCACAGATGCCAGCCGGCACGAGGCCCTCAGTCGATAGCTCGATCGGGCTCGCTTTCGATCTTTCCGGTCTGCACTTTTTTGACAGCGAATCCGGCGACTCCCTTGACGCGAATTAGGAGCGAGAAGATGGCGAAAGGAATTGTTTTTACCGGGAAGAACCAGGCCCACCTCGAACCCGTGGAGCTGCCAGCACTCAAGCCTACAGAGGTCCGGGGGCGGACCATGGTTACACTGATCAGTCCGGGGACCGAGTTTGCTTGGCTGGGCGGCGAGGCATTTCCAATCCGGCCGGGTTACGCCGCGATTTTTGAGGCTGAGGAACTCGGTGCGGCGGTGGTTGGCATCGAGGTCGGCGATCGGCTGTTTTGCATGGGGCCTCATCAAAACATACAGCAGATCGACTGCAATTATGTTCTCAAGGTGCCTCCAGAACTGCCGGCGGAGATCGCGGTGCTTGCCCGCCTCGCCGGTGTCTCGATGACGACGTTGATGACAACAAAGGCGAGACCCGGAGACAGGGTTGTCGTGGCCGGAGGCGGGCCCGTTGGATATCTCGCCGCCCAGCTTTTCCGGCTTTCTGGCTACGATGTGTCGGTCGTGGATCCAGACCCGGTTCGCCGGCGGCAGGTTGAATCCGGAGGCGTCGGGAACGTCTATGCATCAATGCCTTTGGACAACGAGCAAATAGCGGGGAAGGTAGCGCTTGTGGTCGACTGTTCCGGTCACGAAGGCGCTGTGCTTGACGGATGCAGGATCGTCCGCCCTCACGGCGAGGTGGTTCTGGTGGGGGTTCCTTGGAGACGTCTCACGGAGATCCACGCTCACGATATCCTGCATGCTGTCTTCAACAATTTCGTCCACTTGAGAAGTGGCTGGGAATGGGAAGTGCCTATACTGGCAAGGGCGTTCAAGTGGGAAGAATTGCTCGAAGGGTATAACAACACCCCTCAGAGTGTCTTCTCCGGATTCGAGAAGATTCTCGCGTGGCTGGCCGACGATCGGATTCATGCCGCAGGTCTGATCCGAAGAATTTCACCTGCCAACCCGGCCGCTGCCTATGAAACGTTGAAAGCCCGCGGCTTCGAAGAGCCGTTCATCGTTTTCGATTGGAACCTCTCGTCGGAAATCTAGAAGTTTGCCAGCCAACGCGTTGACGCGGGCTGGTTTATTTGTTAATCAGTAACTAACCAGTTACATAGTTATGAGGACACTTTCATGCTGCTGACCGAGATTCACGAGCAGGTTCGAGAAACTGCGCGCCAGTTTGCGGACGATGTAATTCGCCCAGTTGCCCAGGCGCTCGATGAGCAAGAGCGGTTTCCGTCGGAGATTTACGAGCAGATGGGGCAACTCGGACTTTTCGGGATCTGTGTGCCTGAAGAAATGGGCGGACCCGGTCTCGACACGCTTGCATACTCGGTGGTTATGGAAGAACTCTCGCGCGGTTACGCCTCCATCGCCGACCAATGCGGACTTGTCGAATTGATCACGACACTTCTCGTCCGCCACGGAACGAAGGAGCAGCGGGAGCGATTGTTGACCGATGTGATGTCGATGCGCACCAAGGTCGCCTATTGCTTGACCGAGCCGGAGGCGGGAAGCGATCTGTCGGGTCTGCGGACATCTGCCGAGCGAGACGGAAGCGGATGGAAGCTCAATGGGGGCAAGATCTGGATTCACAACGCCCCCGTCGCTGACGTGGGATTCGTTCTCGCCCGCACCGACAAAAATGCCGGTCATCGGGGGATGAGTATTTTCATAGTCGATCTCAATGCGGAGGGCGTCGAGCGTGGTCCCAAGGAACACAAGATGGGCCAGCGCGCGAGCCAGGTGGGGGCCTTGAATTTCAACAATGTCTCGCTTCCCGGGGACGCGCTTCTCGGTGAGGAGGGACGCGGATTTCACATGATGATGAGCGTTCTCGACAAGGGCCGAGTGGGCATTGCCTCACTCGCAGTGGGTATCGGTCAGGCCGGGCTAGAGGCCGCCCTTGACTACGCAGTGCAGCGCAAGCAATTCAATTCGCCGATCGCCGAATTCCAGGGGGTCCAGTGGCTGCTTGCCGACATGGCCAAGGATGTCGAGGCGGCTCGCCTTTTGGTCCATAGCGCAGCGAGCAAAATCGATCGAGGTGAAGACGCTACCAAGGCATGCTCCATGGCCAAATGCTTTGCAGGGGATATGGCAGTGGCTCGCACTGCGGACGCGGTCCAAATCTTCGGCGGAAGTGGCTATATTCGGGGCTTCGAGGTCGAGAGACTCTACCGCGACGCGAAGATCACGCAGATCTACGAAGGGACAAACCAGATCCAGCGCATGATTATCGCGCGGCAGCTCGTTAAGAACGGTGCGCGGTGATGGCGGAGACTTCGAGTCAAGTCGCTCTTGTCACGGGCGCTGCGCGTGGTATCGGACTGGCGATTGCCAAGGCACTTGCAACTGCAGGCTTTTCGGTGGCGCTCAATGACTTCGGGCGGGATGACGAACTGGCTCTAGCTGTGGAAGCTTTGAGTGACTACGGCGCAAAGGCTGTCGCCGTTCCAGGAGACGTCTCCGATTTATCGAAGCACGAGTTGATGTTGCGGACCGCAACCGACGCCCTCGGTCCGATGACAACGCTCGTGAACAATGCGGGGGTAGGGGTTCTCTCGAGAGGCGATCTGCTTGAGGTGAGCGAAGAGAGCTACGATCGCTGCATGGCGGTCAACGCGAAGGCACACTTCTTTCTGACACAGGCCTTCGCGAAGTCGCTCGTCAATGCAAAGCGCTCGCCTCATCTCTTCTATTCCGTCATCAACGTGACGTCTTCGAACGCGGTAGCGGTAGCGGTCCAACGCGGCGAGTACTGCGCTTCGAAAGCAGCGGCTGCAATGATTTCCAAAGTGTTCGCGGCTCGTCTTGGGCAGGAAGGCATCGCGGTCTTCGACGTCCAGCCGGGACTGATCGAAACCGAGATGACTGCAGCCGTGAAGGACAGCTACCGGACCAGGGCCGAGGAGGGACTGACCCTTTTCCCGCGGCTCGGCCAGCCCGATGACATCGGAACTATCATCCGCACCGTGGCCACCGGGGCGTTGCCCTACATGACCGGCCAAGTTCTTTCGGCCGACGCTGGCCTCCTGCTCCCCAGATTCTGAAAGGTACAACGATGCGCATTGCCATACCAAACGAGACCGGACGTATCGAGAGCTACCAGCTTGTAGCGAACCCGCTCCCCTCAGGTGATTACTCGCGATCTTTCAATCGTCGTGTGTTTTCCGCGGCGCATGTGGTTGCCGACCCGTTTGCATCGACGAACCCTGGTAGCGCGGCAGCGGTCGACTGGGAGGCAACTCTGGCGTTTCGTCATCATCTCCACGGCTTGGGACTCGGAATAGCCGAGGCGATGGATACCGCTCAACGTGGAATGGGACTTGACTGGGCCGGAGCGCTGGAACTTGTTCGCCGTACCAAATCCGAACTACCCGATGCCCTTGTCTATAGCGGGGCCGGGACGGACCATCTCGATCCCAAGGAGACGCGCTCGCTTGAGGACGTCGACCGCGCCTACGCCAGCCAGATCGAAGCCGTGCAGAATGCCGGAAGCGACATCATCCTGATGGCAAGTCGGGCGCTAGCAGCGACGGCGGCGGGTCCGCGCGACTACGTGACGGCGTATCGGAAGGCGCTCGCGCTTTGCGACAGGCCGGTCATCCTTCACTGGTTGGGCGAAATGTTCGACCCCGCGCTTGCCGGCTACTGGGGTGGTAAGGACTTTGAACAGGCAATGGAGACCTGCCTCCAGATCATCTCTGAAAATGCGAGCAAGGTTGACGGCATCAAGATATCGCTTCTCGATAAGGAGAAGGAAATCCGTATGCGTCGGCTTCTACCGCCGAGCGTAAAGATGTATACGGGCGACGACTTTAACTATCCGGAACTCATTGCGGGCGATGACGTCGGATATTCGCACGCACTGTTGGGTATCTTCGATCCGCTTGCTTCCGCTGCTGCGTTCGCAATGTCGCAGCTTGCTGGCGGCGATACGGAAGGCTTCCACCGGACGCTAGACCCAACGGTGCCGCTCGCAAGAACCATCTTCCGTAGCCCGACGCAGTACTACAAGACCGGCGTCGTATTCTTGGCTTGGCTGAACGGTTTCCAGAACCACTTCGTCATGTTGAACGGGCATCAGGCCATGAGACCACTCCCCTATTTCGCAGAGGTCTTCAAGCTTGCGGACCAGTGCGGGGTACTTCGCGATCCCGAGCTTGCTGTTCATCGCTTCAAGCAGCTGCTGGCGCTTCACGGAGCCGACGGAAATGCGTGATTTTTCAAACGATCACTCCGCGCTTGCTTTGAACACCGCCACCCTCGGCCACAATCTCGACGGCTTCGGGGCAGGATGGTCGCCGGAACAGGTGATCGATGGCTGCGCGGCCCGCGGCTATGGCGGCGTGGTGTTCTGGCGGAGGGAGATTGGCGCAAATGCGATCGCCATCGGCGAGAGGGCGAAATCCGCAGGATTGAAGGTCGCCGGACTTTGCCGATCGCCTTTCCTGGTGGGCCCGCTTGCTCCGATAGATAAAGACGCCATCCGCGACGACTTCCGCTCGTCGATCGACATGGCCGCGGGATTGACCGCGCCAATCCTCACCATTGTCGTGGGCGGCGTCGAACCAGGCACAAAAGGTATGCGCGACAGTCTCAAGCTTGTCGCCGAGCGCGTCGCGGACGCGTGTGAATATGCGGAGAAGGTGGGCGTGAGACTCGCTCTTGAGCCGTTGCATCCCGTCTATGGTGGCGATCGATCTTGCCTGGTCACGGTCCGGGATGCAGTTGATCTATGCAATGCCGTCAATGCGACAAATCTCGGACTCGCGATCGACGTTTATCACGTCTGGTGGGACACTGATCTGGCCGCCCAGCTTAAACGGGCGGGCGAGAACCTGATTTATGGCTTTCATCTTTGCGATTGGCTTTCGGAGACGAGAGACATCCTGCTCGATAGAGGCATGATGGGCGACGGCGTCGCTGACCTCCGCGGCATCAGGCACGCGGTCGAGGAAGCCGGCTACAACGGCGTCTGCGAAGTCGAAGTATTTTCGAAAGACAACTGGTGGAAGCGCGATCCGAACGAGGTCCTCGACGTCGTTGTCGAGCGCTTCCGCGCGGTATGTTAACTCAGGAGCGGTTCCATGAAAATTCTCGTCCCCGTGAAGCGGGTGGTTGATTACAACGTGAAGATCCGCGTGAAGCCGGATGGCACAGGCGTCGAGCTTTCGAATGTGAAGATGTCGATGAACCCGTTCGACGAGATCTCGGTCGAGGAAGCGTTGCGGCTGAAGGAAGCCGGCAAGGCCGAGGAGGTGATCGTCGTGTCGATCGGCCCGGCCAAGGCCGAAGAGACGCTGCGCACAGCACTTGCCATGGGTGCCGACCGCGCCATCCTGGTGGAGACCGACGATGCCGTCGAGCCGCTCACTGTGGCCAAGATCCTCAAGGGCGTCGTCGACGCCGAACAGCCGGGCCTGATCATCACAGGCAAGCAGGCGATCGATGACGACAGCAACCAGACCGGCCAGATGCTGGCGGCGCTGCTCGGCGCGGCGCAGGCGACCTTCGCCTCGAAGATCGAGATCGAAGCTGCTGGCCCTGGGGGCAAGGCCCAGGTGACGCGCGAGGTCGATGGCGGCCTGCAGACGATCGAGGTCAAGCTGCCGGCCGTGGTCACATCAGATCTGCGCTTGAACGAGCCGCGCTACGCCTCGCTGCCGAACATCATGAAGGCGAAGAAGAAGCCGCTCGACAAGAAGACGCCGGCCGACTTCGGCGTCTCCACCGCGCCGCGTCTGAAGGTCTTGAAGACCGAGGAGCC
>NZ_JBFTIN010000022.1:0-91630 GCF_056394785.1 Rhizobium sp. 10N414
CTCGGGCAGTAGCGTAAACTGCTTCGCAGTTTACGCACCGTGACAAAACCCAAAGGGTTTTGCACTTGGCGCGGGGTGGAGCAGCCCGGTAGCTCGTCAGGCTCATAACCTGAAGGCCGCAGGTTCAAATCCTGCCCCCGCAACCAAATCTCCCGTGGTGAGCGCTTCCCGGGCGATCTAGCTCGGCGTCTTCCTGACGCGAGCGAATATCCTTATACATCGGATACATAACGTCCGTGAGCGTCCGGTGAGCGGATTTTGCTGAACGAGCCAGTTAGGCGATGTTCTGGCATTAGAACCAGCATTAGTGCTGACACTAATATCAGATCTGAGAGGTTGGCATGGCTCGCATGGAGATCATTTCCGGCGTTGAGCGTAGGCGGCGGTGGTCGAAGGAAGCGAAGCTGGCGATATTGGCTGAAGCCGATCAACCGGGCGTTCGCATTGGCGATGTCGCTCGTCGCCATGACATTTATCCTGCGCAGATCCGTTTATGGCGGAAAACGCTTAGCCACTTCGATGTGTCAGCAACGTTCCTTCCGGTCCACCTGGTCAACGAAGTAAGCGTCGGGCAGATGCCGGCGGCCGGCGGGGCCCCCGCGCTAATCAAGATCCAGCTACGAAATGGTCGCAGTTTGAAAGTTCCGGCGGACATTGAACGCAAGACGCTGTCATCGTTGATCGCGTGTGTTGAGGCTGCATGATCGGGCCGACAGGAAATGTGCGGGTCTACTTGGCTTGCGGGGTGACCGATATGCGGCGCGGTATCGATGGTCTGTCTGCTATGGTCGAGGCGGTTATCAAGGAAGCGCCGGGTTCCGGAGCGATCTTTGGGTTCCGTGGAAAGCGCGCCGACCGGATCAAGCTTCTATGGTGGGATGGCCAAGGGTTCTGCCTATTCTACAAGATTCTCGAGCGCGGATACTTTCCTTGGCCGACGGCGAAAGATGGTGTTGCACATCTGACCCAGGCTCAGTTGTCGATGCTTGTTGAAGGGATTGACTGGCGCCGACCAGCGTGGACTTCCGCCCCTGGCCGCACGGGTTAAAAGCTATATTTTACAGGGACATCCGGGGCAAAACGCTAGTGCTTTCGCTGCAAATCGGCTATGTTTTTGGGCATGAAAGCACCGCCGCTGGACAGTCAGGACGAGCTATTGGCATTGCGCGCGCTCGTCGCTGAACAGGCGGCGAAGCTTGAGAGCCAAGAAGCCGAGGTCAGCAAACGAGACTCCATTATCGGGCTTCTGCGCGCGCAGCTGGAACTGCTCCGCCATCGGCAGCACGGCGCTTCTTCGGAAAAGATCGATCGGAAGATTGAGCAATTCGAACTGATGCTCGAGGAGATCGAAGCCTCTCGCGCCGAGGCTGATGCTCGTTCCGGAAAGGGCCTGTTGCCAGATCTGGATGATGCCCCCGACAAGCCGAAACGCAGACCTCTGCCGGATGGCCTTCCAACTGAAGAGCGGGTTTACACAGCACCCTGCAGTTGCCCGACTTGTGGTGGCATGTCCTTCCTGAAGGCGGCCGACAAGGTGGTCCAGGTGATGGAGCATGTGCCGGCTTCTGTGAAGATCGTCCGGCATATCGAGAAGCGCATGGTCTGTAAGGACTGCGATACAATGGTATCGGGTGAGATGCCGAGCTTGCCGATCGAGCGGGGCAAACCTGGACCAGGACTGCTCGCACACATCATGGTCGCCAAATTTGACGATCATATCCCACTCTACCGTTTGTCCGAGATGTACGACCGGCTGGGGATAGACATCTCCCGGTCTGTCATGGCGGACTGGGTTGGACGTGTGTCCGTTCTGCTCTCGCCCCTCATCTTGCTGATCAGAGCCCATCTCGCGGCGGTCGACCGAATACACACGGACGACACGCCGGTCGATGTTCTCGACCCAGGACGAGGAAAGACGAAGACCGGCAGGGTCTGGGTCTATGTCTTCGATGGCAGCGGCTACCAGGATCCCACGCCCGGAGCGATCGCCTATTACTATAGCCCCGACCGAAAGGGCGTGCATCCGGCTGAACACCTCGCTCACTTCAGCGGCGTAATGCATGCGGACGGGTATGCTGGCTATAGCAAGCTTTACGGCAACCAGATCATCGAAGCTGCCTGCATGGCGCATGTGCGCCGCAAGTTCCATGATGTGATCAAGCTCAAGCCATCTCCGATCGCCGACGAGGCTCTGTCGCGCATCGGTGCCCTCTACGATATCGAGGATCGTATCCGCGGCATGTCGGCTGACGAGAGGCGAACACTGCGCCAGCAACACGCCAGACCCATTCTGGCGGACCTCAAGGCCTGGATTGAAACGACGCTTTCGACGCTGCCGCAGAAACAGAAGCTTGCCGAAGCGATGCGATACGCTCTCTCGCGATGGGCAGCTTTGAGCGTCTACGTTGACGATGGCCGTGTCGAAATCGATAACAACATAGCTGAGCGCGCCATGAGGCCACTCGGAATTGGAAGAAAAAATTGGCTCTTTGCTGGGTCAGACAAGGGCGGCGAGCGCATCGCCAATATCCTGACCATCATCGAGACAGCTAAACTCCATGGCCACAATCCAGAGACCTATCTGACAGACGTCCTGACCAGGATCCCGAGCCATCCGAAGGATCGACTTGATGAACTGCTCCCGTGGCAGTGGACTCCGGCAAAAGACCGGTACGAGGCTGCGTGATGGCACGCTCAAGGATCATCTATACCCTCAAAGAGGTCGCTGAGATGATAGGCGAGAACCTCGAGTTGATCGAAGAGGTGACCGCCAACTCGGATAATATCAGCGAAGGCGAATTGCTTTATATCCGCGACGGCAGCGAATACGGCACAAAGGGCCTGACCGAGAACGGCGTGGACGAGCTCCAAAATCTCCTCGCCGACATACGGACATGGGATGGTGGAATCCGCCAGTTTCTCGTCGATGAACAATGCGATCCGGATGTGGTCGAACGCGTTATGGCAGACGAGATGAAACGCGGCCTATAATATCGGCCTCTCGACCAAGCGAAAATGCCTTCGCCGGACGCTTACTAACGTCCGCGCAAGCGCCGAGGAGCTTTCTCTTTTTGGACTCCGTGTCGAGCTCGGCTCCGCAACCTCAGACGCGGTGCCGTCCCCGATTTCGCTCGCCGATGACCGAGATTTGGAGCCAGCCGCGCTGGTCGGTTTCGGCGCAGGCCCCGCGGGACACCGCTTCCCAGAAGTGACGACTTACCGGACCACCAAGACAGGCACCGGGCTGCTCGCGAGGACTTCCGATGTCTGGCTCCCGAGCACCAGCTTTCTTAAACCCCTACGGCCGTGTGATGCCATGACGATCAAATCGCAGTCGAGAGCCTTGGCCTCCTCAACAATCGCTTCGGCCGGATAAGCCTGCGGGATATGGACAGTGTTCGCCTGCACGCCGAGCTTTTCTGCTGCTCTCTTGACCCCAGCCAGCACTCTCTCGGCTGTTTCCTTTTGACCGGCTTCATACTGGGCCATCTCTGTCGGCCCGGGAATATAGGCGCCGGCAATCCCGGCATGCGCGTAGACAGGGAACCGCTCTGTTGCCATGATTATCGTCACGCGGGCCTTGAGGCTGCTTGCAAGCGACAGCCCATGATCGACACCCTTCTGCGCTACTTCCGATCCATCGGTAGAAATGAGAATATGGTTGTACATACTTGTCGTCTCCCGTCTGGTCCAAGGCATTTGTGCCCACCACGCAAGGTACTATCGTTTCGCAACTAACGATACGGTTGTAGACGGAGAAATCGCCAGAACGGACTGGCGGAGGTTGGCCATCGCGCCACATGCAACGCACCTCCACTGTGGACGGATTACACCGCTGGGGACCTGCGCTACCGTGTCAGTCAACGTATGCCTGTGCACAGCGACATTCTCAAATCTGTCATATCGGCTGGTTCGAAGCGGCGTGGCACTCAGGCCTCCGATGAAACGGGGCTGCTGCACTCTCCTTTTCGTGGAATGACACCAATGCAGAACAATTCGGCAGTGATTATCGAGGGCGCGACCGTCATTTTTGGCGACCGTCTGGAGCCCGCTTCCGTGCGCATCGAAGACGGCCGGATCATGGCGGTCGACGGTGCACGCGACGGAGCGGACATTGTGGATGGACGCGGCTCTCTCCTCGCTCCGGCTTTTGTGGACATTCATGGCGATGCCTTCGAGCGGCAGATCATGCCGCGGCCGGGGACGATGCTCCCCGTCGCTCCTGCGCTGCTCGAAACAGACCGTCAGCTTGCCGCCAATGGGATAGCGACTGCCTACCACGCCCTGACGCTGAGCTGGGAGCCGGGGCTTCGATCTGTGGAAAACGGTTACGCCGTCGTCCGCGCTCTCGACGCACTCGGCCCGCGTCTGACGGTGGACAATCGTGTCCAGCTCCGTTGGGAAACCTTCTGCTTCGAGGCGATCGAGCTTATTCGCGAGGCGCTCGCCGGACCGCGCCTGCCGTCGATTGCCTTCAACGACCACACATCAATGGCAATGCTGCATCCCTCGATACCGTTGCAGGAGCGGCCGTTTGACCTCGATCCGGCCTTCCCGGCAGTCGACCCCGAAACGCCTGCGTTCGCGGAGAAGATGGCGGAACGCGCCAAGCGGGCCAAGATCCCGGTGTCTGACATGGTCGCGCTCGTCAGGAACATGTGGGATCGCCGTCCGCAACTACCAGCCGCGATTGAAGAGGTGGCGACCCTCGGCCAGGCCGCCGGCGCACCGATGCTGTCGCATGACGATAGCCAGATTGAAACGCGCGACTTCTTCCGCGTCCGTGGCGCACGGATCAGTGAGTTCCCGACGAACAAGCGGGTGGCGCGGGCCGCCCGTGAGGCTGGTGACTTCATCGTCTTTGGCGCGCCGAACGCCACGCGCGGCGGTAGCCACATTGTTTCGATCGGTGCCGCCGATATGATTCGCGAGGGTCTCTGCGATATTCTCGCCTCGGACTATTATTATCCTGCGATGCTGCTTGGCCTGGCCAGGCTCAAGGCCGATGGCGTGGCGCCGGTCCACGCGCTCTGGCCGCTCGTATCCGGCAATCCGGCGCGTGCGTCGGGGCTCTTCGATCGCGGCGTGATCGAAGTCGGGAAGCGGGCGGACCTCATATTGGTCGATTGGCCAGAGGGCGGCGCCCCCGTGGTTCGGCGCACCTGGGTCGCCGGCCGGGAAGCCTATTGCGCGGCGCCGATGGGCTGGTGACGAGTAGAGAAGCGGGCGAGCAACTGATGCAGAGCTAGAACGAGGCCCGTCGGGAGCTCCGCTCGTCCGCCCATCTCGCGCAAATCTTTAACCTCCGTCAGCTGCAGAGAAAGGCCGGCAGGACGAGCGGATCGTCAAGCGGCCCGAAAGTACGATCTGCCGGGGAGGGCGGTCGGAGCGATTGGCAAGGCGGTCGAGAATGAGCTGGGCTGCGTGTTCACCGATGGCCTGTACCGGCTGGGCGATGGTCGTCAGGTTCGGCTGGAAAACATCCGCCCAGGGAAAATCGTCGAAGCTCGACACCGAGATGTCATCGGGACAACGCAGCCCCATGTCCCGGATCGCCTTCATCACGCCGATGACCATCAGGTTGTTTGCCGAGAAAATGGCGCTCGGCCGTTCCGGCATCACGAGCAACTGCATGGCGGCATTATAGGCGTCTTTCTCGCGAAAGTTTCCGATGCGCACCAATGCGTCGTCCTGGGGAATGCCGGCATTGTCAAGCGCGCCGCGATAGCCGGCCAGCCGGCCGAGGCCGGTGGAGGTATCAAGCGAACCCGAGATGTAGCCGATCCGGCGATGGCCGAGGCCGACAAGATAGTCGATCGCGTCTTGTACCGCGCGCTGGTTGTCGAGGACGACGGCATCCGCCGCGATGCCGTGGCTGATGCGATCGATCAGTACGGTCGGGATACCGGCGCGCTGGAGGACGCGCTCAAGCGCATGGTCGTCGCCAGCCGGCGCAATGATCAGGCCGTCCACCATCCTGTCCAGGAGAAGCGAAATCTGCTCCTCCTGTTGCACCGGATCTTCGTCTGTGCAGCAGAGCATCACAGCGTAACCGGCGCGATGCAGCACATCCTGGATGACGGCGACGACATCCGTGAAGAACGGGTTGGTGATATCGGCGATGACGAGCCCGATCGTCTTGGTGGCGCCCGTCTTCAGGCTTCGGGCAATGGCGTTGCGTTTATAGCCGATGGCCGCAATCGCATTTTCGATTCTGCCACGCAGTTCGGAACTGACCGGCGCGGTACCATTGACGACCGCCGAGACCGTGGCAACCGAGACGCCTGCCGTCGCAGCGACGTCTAGCATGGTCGGCTGGGATTTTCGTCTTTTGGAAGAAATCCGGTCCATAATTCAAAACGTTTAGATCGATGCGTTGTCCAACATGTTACGAAAATGGCAAGTTCTTAGCAAGATCAAAGCGTTGGAGGGCGACTGATCTCTTGACAGATTCGAAACGTTTAGATTAGCTTCTACTGTCGCTTACAGCCGCGAGACAAAGATGGAAGGGAGGCCGTCATTGTCATGCAGGAAGAAGTGGGCCATTTGTCTTCGCGCGCCGACGCGCCACCTTCGTCCACCGCGCCTGTGCTGGAAGCGGTCGACGTCTCGAAGTCGTTTGGCGGAATTGCCGCGCTCAATCATGTGAAATTTGATCTGTTCGCCGGTGAGATCCACTCGCTGATGGGCGAGAACGGCGCCGGCAAATCGACCCTGATGAAAATCCTGTCCGGTGTCTACGCCGACTATGATGGCGCCGTCATCATCGACCAGGCTCCGGTTCACTTCGCGACGGTGCGCGACGCAGAGGTTGCCGGTGTCGCCATCATCCACCAGGAACTCAATCTCGTCCCTGAGCTGTCGATTGCCGACAATATCTTCCTAGGCAGGGAGCCCTTGATCGCCGGGTTGTTTGTCGATCGCCGAAAAAGCATGAATGCCGCCCGGACCCTGCTCACGCGGCTCGGCATCGATCTTGATCCCGAAGCACGGGTGTCGTCGCTCAGGATCGGCGAACAGCAGCTGGTCGAGATCGCAAAGGCGCTGTCGCTCGACGCCCGGATGCTCATCATGGACGAGCCGACATCGGCGCTGTCACCGAATGAATGCAAGCGGCTTTTCACGATCATGCGCCAGCTCGCATCGGAAGGGGTGGGCATCATCTACATCTCGCACCGGATCGACGAGGTAATGCAACTCAGCGATCGCGTCACGGTGTTCCGGGACGGCCGGCACGTCTGGACCAGGCCGAAGTCGGAGATCGATGAAGACATGGTCATCGCCGGCATGGTTGGCCGCAATCTCAGCCGTGCCGAAACCATCAGGCACGAAGCGACCGCCGTTGGCGGTGCAGTCCTGTCGGTGAGAAATCTGTCATTGTCCGTGGCCAACCGGCACGGCTGGAAGCAGGTCCTGACCGGCGTCAATTTCGAGGTCGCCTCAGGTGAAGTCCTTGGCATCGGCGGCCTGCTCGGGGCCGGGCGTACCGAGATCCTGCAGGCGATAACGGGCGCCAGCAACGGGGAGGCCGGCGGTGAGATTCTGATCGACGGGCAGCCGGTCACGATCCGCTCGCCGACGGACGCGCGCCGACTGGGCATTGCCTTCGTCACTGAGGACCGCAAGATGCAGGGACTTCACCTGCACGATACGATCACGGAGAATGTCGCGCTACCGCTCGTCAGCCGAATGGCGCGCTTCGGCCTGCGCGACTTTGCGGCGGAAGCGGCGGTTGCCGCCGACGCCATCAAGACGTTGGGTATTCGGGCCTCGGGCATTGAACAGGTCGCGGCAACGCTTTCCGGCGGAAACCAGCAGAAGGTCGTGATCGGCAAGTGCCTCGCCACGACGCCGCGCATCTTGCTGCTCGACGAGCCGACCCGCGGCATCGATGTGGGGGCAAAGAGCGACATCTACGACCTGATCTTCCGCCTGGCCGAAGCGGGTATGTCGATCGTCGTCGTGAGTTCGGAAATGCCGGAACTCCTGCATCTTTCCGACCGCATCCTCGTCATGTCCGAAGGACACCAGACCGGTATCCTGAACCGCGCGATCGCGACGGAGGAGCGGATCATGCAATTGGCGGCACCGCGATCCGGCAACAGGCAGGAGAAGGCATCCGCATGAATGTGATAAAGCTTGTTTCCCGCACGAAACTGTACTGGGGCCTGATCGCGATTTTCCTGATCGGTGTCGCCTGGTCGCCGGTGACGTCGTCGGGCAGGAACATATTTCTTTCCAGCGGCAACCTGCTCGACGTGCTGCGTCAGGTCTCGACGACGGGGCTTATCGCGACCGGCATGACGGCCGTCATCATCACCGGCGGCATCGACCTGTCGGTCGGTTCGTTGATGGCAATCTGCAGCGTCGTCTGTGCCATGTTGTTGACGGTTCCGGGGGACACACCCGCCTTCCTGCTCGGCGTGCCGTCGGTGCTGCTTGCCGCCCTCGTCATCGGGGCCGCCGTGACCCGGTTCATCTTCTCCAATCTTGAAAAGAGCCGCACTGGCTTCAGCCATAGCCGCGACCTGACGCTCGACCGCACGCGGGGCATCTATGTCCCGGCGCTGGTCGGTATCGCCCTCTGCACCGTGCTGCTCTTCTATATCGTGCCGCAGAGCGAAACCAAGTTCGGTGTGCTCGGCGTGCTGCTCGTCGTACCGGCCGTCGGCCTTCTGTTTGGCGCCATCAACGGCATCATCATCGTCGTCGGCCGCCTGCAGCCCTTCATCGTCACCCTGGCGATGATGGTGACTGCGCTCGGCATCGCTCGGCTGACGGCGGGTCAGAACAATGCGGTCCTGCCGGTTTATACCGGGTCGAACGCCACGGCCGATTTCGATATCCTCCGCTCGCTGGTCTTCGGCATCATTCCCATGCCCGGTATCTTTTTCATTGCGGCGATTGCGATTTATGCGGTCGTGCTGAAGTTCACTCCGTTCGGCCGCTTCGTTTATGCGATCGGCGGCAACGAGGAGGCGGCGCGGCTTTCAGGCATCGACAGCGGACGGGTCAAGATCGTCACCTATGCCGTCTCCGGCCTGCTCGCGGGCATCGCCGCGATCCTCTACGTTGCGCAGTATCGCCAGGGCAAGCCCGATGCCGGGGCTGGGCTGGAGCTCGACGCCATCGCCGCGGTGGTCATCGGCGGCACGAGCCTGATGGGGGGACGCGGCAGCCTTGCCGGCACCTTCTGCGGCGTGCTGATCTTCGGGCTGCTGTCGAATATCCTGCAGCTCCACAACATCAATTCCAACCTTCAGCTGGTGCTGAAGGGACTGATCATCATCGGCACCGTGCTCGTTCAGGAGCGCAATGCCCGCGATATTCTGGCGCGGTTGCGGCTGACACTGCCGCGGCCCGCGAGATCGGAGGCGTCCGGGGAGGAGCGTCCGCGCAAGGAGACCATGTCTCTCAACACTGGAGGAAACGGAAATGAAACGTCGTGACATGTTGAAGTTCGCGGTCGTCACTACCGCGCTTTTCACCACTACATCCCTTTTCGCTACGCATGGCGCGCTGGCGCAAGACAAGAAGTGGCGCATCGGGTTCTCCCAGGCGACCACGATCGAGCCCTGGCGGGCGCAGTTCAACAAGGACATCATCGCGGAAGCCGCAAAGCATCCCGAAGTCGAGCTGATCATCACCGACGGTGAGGACAAGACTGAAAAGCAGGTTGCGGATGTCGAAAACCTGATCCGCCAGGAAGTCAATGCGCTGCTGATCTCGCCGAAGGAATCCGCTGGCCTCACCGGCGTCGTCCAGCAGGCGATCGACGCCAAGATTCCGGTCTTCGTCTTGGATCGCAACGTCGAAACCGACAAGTACGTCCAGTTCGTCGGCGGCGACAACAAGCTGATCGGTCGGGCTGCGGGGGAATATGCCGTTGAACTTCTCGGCGGGCCCGGTAAGGCGCAGGGCAATGTCGTCGAGATCTGGGGCGGCATGGGAACCCAGCCGGCACACGACCGGCACGACGGCTTCCACGAATTTACCGACAAGGAGCCGGGCATCAAGAACCTGCTCGACCAGCAGTCGGGCGACTGGAAGCAGGACCAGGCCTACAACATCATGGCCACCGCGCTCCGCAACAATGAGAAGATCGACCTCGTCTATGGCCACAACGATCCGATGGCCTATGGCGCCTACCTCGCTGCCAAGGATGCCGGACGTGAGAAGGACATCAAGTTCATCGGCATCGATGCGCTTCCCGGAGAAGGCGTGACCTGGGTGAACAATGGTGAACTCAGTGCGACCTTCCTCTATGCAACGCCGGGCGCGGAAGGCCTGCGTCAGGCGATCAAGTATCTCGGCGGAGAAAAAGTCGAAAAGAATGTCGTCTTGCCGACGCTCAAGGTGACAAAGGAAAATGCAGGCCAGATCATGAAGGACAACGGCCTCTAACTCAGCGTAAACCTGACAGTAAAGAAGGGTCGGCTATCCCAGCCGGCCCTTTTTGTGTCCATACGGGTCCGCACCTGTTCGACGGTCAGTCCGGTCCGCTAAACCACTGTAGTAGTCGGCGGCATCCGCGCATTCGTCGATAGCCTGGCGGAATAACGGGCTTGGGGAGAGCTTGGATGGCTGCCTGGGGGCGAAGGCTGCGTAAAACTCGAGGGGATTGTGAAGCTTCCGAGTTTTGCGGCTTTCCACCGAGGCTCAACCGGTGGACCACTGGAGCACTTTGTCCAACCGTGAAACGGTCGCTCACCTATACCTCTGTATAATTCGCTCCATCACGCGTTTCGAATATCAGTAGGCGGATCCGTCGTGTCGGCGGCAAGGAAGCGCAAGTCTTTTTACGTGTTCGCATGAAAACCGCTTGTCTTTTCCGTAAGCTCTCTAGCTGTCAGCGCAGCGTTTCATCACAAGCGATTTTGGAGGTATCATGTCTGTCCCCGACGATCAGATCCTCACGCTGCAGGTTGCCAATATGCCACCGCAGGATACGGGAGCGAGCATCGCCCGCGTCTCCACGAAGGCGATGACCAAGCTCGGCGTACGAGAAGGCGAGCTTATTGAGCTCATCGGCAAGCGGCATACGGCCGCGATCGCGATGGGGCCCTATTCCGATGATGAGGGCCTGAACCTGATCAGGCTCGACGGCCTTCAGCGCGTAAATGCAGGCGCAACAAGCGGCGACCATATCGAAGTTCGCAAGGCGGAGGTCAGGCCGGCGACGAAGGTTGTCCTCGCGCCGGCGCAGAAGAACCTGGTGTTGCAGGGACCGGGTGAAGCTTTGCAGCGCACGTTTCTTCACCGCCCAATGGTGGCCGGCGACGTTGTATCGACCTCAGTCCAGCAACGCGTAAGAGATCCCCGCGCTGCGGACCCGCTGCTACGGAGCGTACTCGATCTTCCCGCCTACGGTCTGCAGGAAATCAGGCTCGTCGTTGTCTCGACACAGCCGAGAGGCATCGTCCAGATGAACGAGCAGACGGTTGTCGAATTGCGTTCGCAGTTTGAGGAACCGAAGGAAGCACGCCGAGCTGACGTAACGTACGACGATATCGGCGGACTCGGCACCTCTGTCGAGCAAGTCCGCGAGATGGTGGAGCTGCCACTGCGCCATCCCGAGTTGTTTCAGCGCCTCGGCATCGAACCGCCAAAGGGCGTGCTTCTCTATGGCCCCCCGGGCACCGGCAAGACGCTGTTGGCCCGTGCTGTCGCCAATGAGACGGAAGCCAACTTCTACCACATCGCCGGTCCCGAGATCATGGGCAGCCGCTACGGGGAGTCCGAGGAACGTTTGCGGCAGGTCTTTCAGGAAGCCTCGCAGAATGCGCCATCAATCATCTTCATCGACGAAATCGACTCCATCGCGCCAAAGCGCGAGCAGGTGACCGGAGAAGTCGAACGGCGAATTGTCGCCCAGTTGCTAACCCTTATGGATGGGCTGGAGCCGAGGCAGAATATTGTTGTCATCGGCGCGACGAACAGGCGAGACGCGATTGACGAGGCGCTCCGCCGTCCCGGGCGTTTCGACCGCGAAATCGTCATTGGCGTACCGGACCAGCGCGGCCGGCGCGAGGTGCTCGCGATCCACACCAGGGGCATGCCACTCGCCGAGAACACCGATCTCGATGAGATCGCGAGGACGACCTACGGCTTTGTCGGAGCGGATCTCGGTGCGTTGGTTCGCGAAGCGGCGATGGATGCGCTGCGCCGTGTTCTTCCCGATATCAATCTGAAGCAGGGTATCCCAACCGAGATCCTTGAAAAGCTCACGGTCTCTCAGGACGATTTCACGTCCGCCATGAAGCGCATTCAACCTTCCGCGTTGCGCGAAATCATGATCCAGGCGCCGAACGTCCGTTGGGACGATGTCGGAGGTTTGGACGAAGCGCAGATGAGACTGAAGGAAGGGGTGGAACTGCCGCTCAGGTCACCGCAGTCCTTTAGGCAGATGGGCATTCGCCCTGCAAAGGGATTTCTCTTGTTTGGACCTCCTGGGACCGGGAAGACACTGTTGGCAAAGGCCGTGGCGCGCGAAGCCGAAGCGAACTTCGTGGCAACCAAATCGTCCGATCTGCTTTCGAAATGGTACGGCGAGTCCGAGCAGCAGGTTTCGCGGCTCTTCGAACGCGCACGACAGGTTGCCCCGACCGTCATCTTCATCGATGAAATCGACTCGCTGGCCCCCGTCCGCGGCGGCGGGCTGGGTGAGCCGGCGGTGACCGAGCGGGTCGTCAACACGCTACTGGCCGAAATGGATGGGTTGGAAGACATGCAGGGCGTCGTCGTGATGGCAGCGACCAATCGGCCGAATTTGCTCGATCCGGCACTGCTGCGACCGGGGCGCTTTGACGAACTGGTCTATGTTCCCGTGCCGGATGCAAAAGCGCGGCGGAAGATCCTTGGCATCCATACGAAGAAGATGCCGCTCGCCGACGATGTTGATCTCGATGAACTCGCCGACAAGACGGAGCGGTTTACAGGGGCAGATCTCGAAGACCTGACACGGCGAGCAGGGCTGATTGCACTGCGTCAGTCTCTGACTGCGTCGACGGTGACAAAGGAGAATTTCGCCATGGCCCTGCAGGAGGTTCGACCGTCGGTCACGGCAGAAGCCGAACGGGAGTATGAGGAGATGCTGCGCACGCTCCGCCAGGAAAATCCGCAGCGCATGCAGATCGGCTTCACGCCCCTCAGGCAGGCTGGAGAGTAGGGGCGCCAGATTAAGTAGTGATCGACCGTGGCGGCTCTGCCGGTCCAGTGCGGGGCGGCCGGGCTTCCGCGCTCCATGCTGAGCCAGGTGAAGCTCCGTGACGCCACCTGTTCTGCGCCGCGTGGGTGGCTGATCGGCCGTTCGTCATCTCAGCAAAGTTGATTTCTTGCGGGGTGTAGGCTTCCGCGGCTTTGGCGGCAGGCCGGCATCGCAGTTCCGCTCGATCAGGGCTTCGGTGACGGACTCGTCGGCATAGGTCTCCTGCATCCGGATGTATATCGCAGACAGGCCCGGATCGAGGGAAAGCGCTTGCCGAACCAAGAGTTCAGCCTTTCCGCTGTTGCCGCAGGCCATGCTAGCCGCGATCTGATAAAGCAACGTCCGCCTGGTCTGAAACGGTAGTGTCAGGGCGACGCGCATCATGTCTTCGAAGCGGTCCAGCGCGTAGAGGGCCGCCACCCGCTCTTCAGTGATCCAGACCGGCAGAAAGGGATCGAGTGTCTCGGCACGATCAAGCATTCCAAGGGCGTGCTCAGCCTCTCCGACATAGACATAGAACGCGGCGCTGCGGCCGAGAATATAGGCGTCGTTCGGAGCGAGTTCCTTGGCGCGTATGTGATGGTAACGCGCCGAGGCGAAGTCGCCCGATTTCATCTTGATCGCGCCCATGATGCGATGGGCTTCCGGGTCGGTCGGGTCGAGTGCAAGCGCATGCGCAACCTGCTTTTCGGCCTCATGAAGGTCAAAGCTTGGCAAGTTGCTCCACGAGCAGACGTGCATGGCGAAGGGGCGGCCGAAACCGGGATCAGCGGTCATTGACCGCTCGAACCAGGTCATGGCTTCGTGTATGTGGGTGTCCGAAACGCCAACCAAGCGATGATGGTCCAGTCCCCGTAGGTAATACTCATAGGCCGTCATGTTCTCCGGGCGCTTTAGCCGCGCGGCCGCAAGTTCCGACTGCTCGACCCGTCCGGACACGGTTGCTGCGACACGCGCGATGATTTCATCCATGACATCAAGCAGTTCGCGAAACGGACGCGTTATGCGATCGGACCAGATGACGAGACCCTCTCCGGTTTCCGTCAGCGAGATGTTGACCCTGAGGTCGTCGCCCGCTTGCCGGATCGAGCCGCTGACGACGTAGCCGACGCCGAGAAGGCGGCCGATCTCGACCGGGTCTTTGGTCGTCAGTGCGGTCGCGGCCGAACGGGAACTGACAAACAACCCCTTCAGCCGGCTCAGTTCAAGAGTCAGGTCGTCGGTGATGCCGTCCGCCAGGAAGGATTGATCCGCAATGGCGCCGGGCGCAATGTCGAACCGCGCCACGGCGATCGAGTTTGTCCGGGGAGGCTGTACAGCATTGGGAGAGGATCGTGTTGGAGCGAACTGATAGAGGTGGCGGTCCACCAGTTCAGTAACCCGGTAAATCCGCATCGGCTCGAAAATTCCTTTCAGTCGACGTTCGCCGATGTCTTCAAATCCACAAGGCGAGACCCGACGGACCTGGTCGTAAAGCACCCCCGAAACCTCGATTGCGCCAGGTGGCGCAGACGCCTCAATTCGCGCGGCTATGTTCACGCCATCGCCGCGCAAGTCCGAGCCCACGACGACGACATCCGCGACATGCAGGCCGAAACGCATGTCGCCGCCACTCGAGCCAGGAAGGGCAGCGATCTCGGCGCGCGCCTCGATGGCGGCCCTAAGCGCATTGACTGGGCTGCCGAACTCGGCGAGCAGGGCATCGCCCGCGGTGCCGAAGACGCGGCCATCATGGCGCTGGATGACCATGCGAACAGTGTCGAGGACAGCGTCAATCCGGGTGATCGCTCCTTCCTCGTCCGTTTCCATCGCAGGGGTGGAGCCGACGAAATCTCCGACCATGATCGTGGCCAGCTTGCGCTGCATTCTCGATCCCTCCCGCCACAAAAGCACGTGGTGACAATGTAGCACATCAACAGGCTTGGGTGTTTTACGATTGCCAACGACAGCGGCGGGTGCGAACGGTGCTGTGGGAGCACGCACATCGACGTGCAAGCTGCCTGCAGGACTAAGGACGATAGGGGCCCGGCGGATTTGCGATGAAATCGAGATCATAACGTGCGACTTCATCCGAGACCGTCTCGATCAAACTCAATCTTGCCAGGAGCCGCCGCACATCGGCCTGCATCGCGATCATGTGCGGGGTTCGCCTATGGAACTCGTGTGCCTCCGCATCGCGAAAGCCTTCGATCAGAACCACCACGTCGTCTTCATCCTTGTGCCGATGATACTCAAAAAACACACAGCCTGGCTCAGCGCGCGTGGACACAACATGCGGCTCCATAGCGGCAAGGAACGCCTCTCGCATTCCCTGCTTGCAGGTGAGCCAACCCGTTATGAGTTTCATATGGGCACCTCGAATTTCTGTATCACTCGCCCTGACACGGAGGCTACTAACATTCGACGTGGGTGCAGACCTCAAGGTCCATGTCCAGGTTGTAACTTATAGCGCAGGCTGCTTCTGGCGCGAAGTGGACACCGTCCGCCACGGGGCGAGCGAAGACGAATTCTTGAGCGCGCCAGGAAGTGTCTCGACATTGCGTATATGCTAATCTGAGTGGCCATTGGCTGACTTGATGGGGGTGGGCGACAATGAAGCAACGGCTTTCTGTCATCATGGCCTCTGACGTGGTCGGCTATAGTCGACTGATGGGGATCGACGAGAAAGGCACACTTTCCGCTCTAAAATTGCACCGACACGAACTTTGGGACGTGAAAATCGCGTTGTATCAGGGCCATACAATCAAGCTTGTTGGCGATGGGATGCTGACGGAGTTTCAGACTGCTGAAGAGGCGGTCCTGTGCGCGATCGAGATCCAATCGGAGATGCAGAAACGCAATGCGCGTGTCCCCGGCGATCGCAGGATAGAATTTCGGATCGGTATAAATATCGGCGACCTTATCTTCGAGGACGACGATGTTTACGGCGATGGCGTGAACGTTGCAGCTCGCATTGAGAATGTCGCGAAACCGGGAGGCATAGCGATATCCGCATCGGTGCGCGACACCTTAGGCAAGCGTCTGGGCATCCGCTTCGAAGATGTGGGCGAGCACGCACTGAAGAACATCGAGCGGCCAATTCGCATCTTCAACATCATCGTCGACGACGGTGCAGAAGGGGCGAATCCTGAGTTTATTGCGACACCCAAGCCTGCCGTGCAGTCGGTCGGAACGCGCCTTGGGCCGGAGTTTTCGCCGAACAGAACATTGCTGTACGTTTCGAAGTTCTCAAATCTCAGCGGCGATCCAGACCAGGATTATTTCGCGGCGGGATTAACAGAAGATGTCGCGGCAGGTTTGGCGCGGTTCTCCAGGCTGATCGTTGTCGCTCAACAACCGCCCTCAGAGCAACAGCACGCCGAGTCAATCCCGCACTACGTCCTCGAGGGGAGCGTGAGGCGACTTGGCAATCGTGTCAGGGTGAGTGCCAACCTCATCAATGTTTCGGGTGAACGAATCTGGGCGGAAAAATACGACTTCGACCTTATCGACATCTTTCACATTCAGGACGAGCTGTCCCGCTCCATACCGGCCGCGCTGAGCGTCAAGATAGAAGAGGCGGAGCGTCAACGCGCCCTGAGCAAGCCTGTTACATCGCTAAAAGCCTACGATCTGTATTTGCGGGGCCGGCATCTTCATCAGGGCTCGAGCCAAGAGGATGTGCGACTTGCGCGGGAAATGTATCTCGCCGCGATAGCCGATGATCCGGAGTTTCCGCGGCCTTACATCGGGTTGGCCTGGATCGAGCTTCGGAAGCTGAAATGGAACGAAATCGTTGAAATCGATACCGCGCTTGCGACCGCATCGGCCCTGCTAAGCAAAGCCCTGAAGCTAAACCCGATCGACGCTGATACCCACTGGGCTCTTGGCGTCGTTCACCTTTGGAGGGGAGAGGCCGAGCGAGCCGTAGCCTGCTATGAGCGTGCCCGAGAACTGGCTCCCAGCAACTGTGACCTCCTCGCCGAATATTGCGATGCCCTGGGTTATCTTGGGCGCCTTGACGATGCCGTTAGGATGGGAGAGCTTGCCGTTCGCCTCAATCCGAGCCGCCCCGACTGGTATCTCTGGGATATCGCCGCAGCCAAATTTCTTTCGGGAAAATATTTGGAGGCACTGTCCCTTCTGGAGAAAATGGCCGAGCTTGGGCCCGCCTATCGCCTGCTTGCAGCGACCTACGCCCAACTGGGGCGGCTTGAAGAGGCGCGCCAGGCCGCGCGCGAACTTCTGAAGGTCAATCCTGACTTCTCGATCGAGCGTTACAGTTCGCGTGCACCCTATCTCGATAAGACGCTCATGGCCAAATACATCGAAGGCCTACGACTAGCGGGTCTGCCGGAGTAGGTTGGCGATCTGAAAGTCTAATGGACATGTCGACAAAGCAGCTCAATTGACGAAATGTTGCATATGCACTACAAAACGAGATCCGATTGAATGCTGGGGCGAGATGGCCATGGATCGACGTGATTCCAACTCTGATATCGTCAGCGAGGTCGTATCCGGGTGCTTGATGACGAGGAGCAGGCGCATCTCCCGGGTGATTACAAACATCTATGATCAGGAATTGCGTGACTACGGCCTCAATGCATCGCAGTTCTCGATGTTGATCATGATTGCAAAACTGGGTGGTGCTAGCCGCGCCGAGATCGGCCGCGCAAACTTTCAGGATCGGACGACCTTGACCCGCAGTCTTGCACCGCTTCTTGCAGAAGGTTGGATCGAAGAGCTTCCGACGGATGGCGGCCGCAGTAGACCGGTCGTCATTTCGGATTCTGGAAAAAAGCTCCTCAATGACGCCGCGCCTGCCTGGCGCGAGGCGCAGCGGAAAGCCAGCCAGCTCGTTGGCGATGTTGGTGCAAAAGCCATCATTGGCGTTGCCGAGAGTCTTCCGAGAGTAGACGAGCAGAAGTGAAGACGATCTCGGCGCCTCGGTTCCTTAACTTTCTCAACGTGAAGCAAAGCCTCGGCGACGCCGTTGATCCCAGTCCTGCACGATAGCCTTTGCGCTCATCGGGCAGGGCCGTTGTCTTACAGACCACGCTTCGTCGGCGCTACTTCGCCGCCCGTATTTCAGCGACAGTATTCTGAGGTTTCTGGAGGTGCGGGTAGTGGCCGATACCCGGCAAAACAGTCATGGGCGCACCGGTTCGCCGCGCAAATTCCTCTCCCATCTCTTTCTTGATGTAGAGGTCCTTTTCGCCCCAGACGAGTTTGACGGGAGTCTTGAGTTCACCGAGGTGCTCTTCGAGATAGTCCTGGTCGCGCGTGAAGTGCGAGTAGTATTGGTAGAACGCGTCAGCGGACGTGATGTCGCCGTGCCCCCATCCCTCCGTCATGTCCTTCAGCACCTCGGCCGGAAGGTCGAACTGTTCCTCGGGTGGCAGGCCGCGGCGATAGGCGTTTGCGAGGATTTCCGCGCTCGTCCCGTTCATGTGGATACGGGTTTTGGATGCCGCCGGCTCGCTCTTGAGGTTCTGGAGGCTCTTGTACATGTATTCGGGCCTGTTGAACGGAGCGAAGTCTCCGACGACGATGTTCTTGGCGATATCAGGTTCCTCAATCGCTGCCAGCAATGCGGGAAGCGATCCGATATCGGTCGCGTAAATTGTCAGCCTTGAGCGATCGACATGCGCAGACTTGATGTAGGCTCTCAGAATGTCGGCATAGTCTCGTGGCGAATACGAGAACGTCGCGACTGCGGGTCGCGATGACATTCCGTAGCCTGGCCAATCGATAGCATGGACTTCGTAGTCCCGCGCAAGTGCGTTCGCGATATCCTTCCAGACGAGTAGCGTCTCCGGAAATCCGTGGAGGAAGAGAACAGTCCCCTTAGGCGCGGCGCTGTGGGCGACCATGCGTCGAAGCGTGATGTCGGGGGCTACCTCTATGTATCCGATCTCGGCATGGATGCTGCTGGGAGAAGCGCCGGCTGAACCAGCCGATGCCGCGCTCAGCATGAGCGAGGAAAGGAGGGGTATCGAGTGTTTCAACATTTCAAGGCTCCTTCGTGTGTTGTTGCTCGCCTCTGGAGGCGACGATAGTGATTGCGGAAGCTTGGCGAGACCGTCGCCAACCAGTTCCGTACCAATTTGCCTGTATGTTGCGTACGCAACAGAATGTTTGTTCTAGAATGATGATATTGTACAGGAGAGACCGTTGGGCTCATTCCCTGTAAGGCATAATGATGCATATGCAACATATCGTCAAGCCACGCAGAATCTGCGGCGGACGATTTTGTATTGCATTGTATCCAGACCCTCGGTTGGCTTGGTTCCGATACATTTGCGACCGGCATCAGAAATATCCGGGATACCGAACGGTCCGATTTTGGCTCGGAAGCATGGGGCATTGGTTGCGCCTGCTAGTGCCAACGAAGGAGCAATCCATGAACGCACGGTTTATCGTCTCCGCGGCTCTTGTCGCTGCCGCCGTCATCTACCAGCCCGCGCAGGCCCAGCAGCCCGAAATTCAGCGGACCGATCTGGTGAAGGAGGACATCAGCGTCGCCGGCAAGGAAGTCGTCCAGGTGCGCGTCGACTTCAATCCCGGCGCTTTCGCAGTGAATCATAGACATCCTGGCGAGGAAGTTGCCTACGTTCTCGAAGGGACACTCGAATACAAGCTAGAGGGCAGGGAAGCCCTGACGCTCAAAGCTGGCGAGACCCTGTTCATCCCCGATGGCGTTGTCCATTCCGCGCGCAACGTCGGCGAAGGCAAGGCTTCGGAATTGGCGACATACATCGTCACCAAGAATGCGAAGCTCCTTGAGACCGTGAAATAGTCCGACAAAGGAGGAGGATACGTCATGACAGCAAGTGCCAAGGTAGAAGCCATCGACCTTTCTCGTCGGACGCTGTTGTTCGGGGGAACGGCTATCGCCCTGTCGACCGCGGTGTTGCCGTCGCTTGCGAAAGCGGCAGAAACCAGAATGGCGAAACCGGGCTGGAACGGCGAAATTCGCCCTTTCAAGGCCGAGGTTCCTGAAGCGGAATTGATTGACCTGCGGCGGCGGCTCGCCGCCACGCGCTGGCCTGACGGTGAGACCGTCACAGATCGATCCCAAGGCGTCCAGCCGGAAAAGCTGCGCGGTCTCGTCGAATACTGGCAGACCGGCTACGACTGGCGCAACGCCGAGAGGAGGCTGAATGCCTTTCCGCAGTTCCTGACGAACATCGACGGGCTTGATATTCATTTCATTCACGTGCGTTCCCCGCACGAGAACGCGCTGCCGTTGATCATGACGCATGGTTGGCCGGGCTCAGTGTTCGAACTCCTCAATGTGATTGGCCCGCTAACCGATCCAACGACGCACGGAGGCAAGGCCGAAGACGCCTTCCACCTCGTGCTGCCGTCCATCCCGGGCTTCGGTTTTTCGGAGAAGCCGAACACGACCGGATGGAACCCCCAGCGCATCGCGAGCGCTTGGGACGTGCTCATGAAGCGTCTAGGTTACAAAAGCTACGTCTCCCAAGGCGGTGACTGGGGCGCGATCATTTCCGATGCCCTTGGCCGGCGGGCACCGGAAGGCCTACTCGGCATTCACGTCAACCGGATCGAGCGGGGCACCACCTTTCCGCCGGACGCTGCCCAGGCGCTCAAGAACGGCGCCCCGGCCCCCGCGACTCTTTCTCCCGACGAGAAGAAGATCTTCGACGATGCCAGGGATTTTCTGAATAATGGCTTCGGGTACGCCGCCATCATGAATACGCGTCCGGAAACTGTCGGTTACGGTATTGCGGACTCTCCAGTCGGCCTAGCTGCCTGGCTCTATGACAAGATCGCAGACTGGGTCTTCACGCGCGGTGAACCTGAAAAGGCTCTGACAAAGGACATGATCCTCGACAACATCACCCTCTACTGGCTGACGAACACCGGGCCTTCGAGCGGACGCATCTACTGGGAGAACACGGTCTCAGGCGCGAAGCTTACGGCGATTCAGGTGCCCGTCGGCGTGACTGTTTTCCCCGGCGAGGTCTACAAGCCCCCGAAGGAATGGCTCTCCCGCGCCTATCCCAAGCTGGTCTACTATAACCGCGCCTCGAAGGGAGGCCACTTCGCCGCCTGGGAGGAACCGAAACTGTTCAGCGAAGAGATCAGGGCGGCATTTCGGAGTTTGCGATAAGGTGTTGTCGATCGTTGAGGGACGCCGTCGCGGAATAGAACGGCCGGCACCCGCCTTCATCAATGTTTGACGAGGTCCTCCGACCGCGCGATCTTGAAGAAGGCGTTGACTGGCTTGGCTCCGGTTCGCTCCTTGAGACAGATCAGGGCCTCGTCCATAAGCATGTCGTCGGCCCCCACGATTTCCAAAGGAACAAAGCATCGGCCCCGTCCAAACTCGGCCCGGGAAACAAACCAACACAGCCGCCGGCCGCAACGATCTCGCGAACAGCCTCCCGACCCTCGGCCTCGATCGTGGGCGGACGGCGTTCGCCGCACGGTCGCTGATCTGCTGGATAACGTTCTTCTGTTTGTGTTCCAGGCCCGCGGTCAGTGCAGCCCGAACTCGTTCAAGAGTTGCTCGCGGAACTTGACGAAACGCGCCTCGCTCCGGTTACGTGGGCGTGGCAGGTCGATGTCGATCTCGCGTGTGCGGCCGCCTTTCTCCTTGGCGAGAATGAGGACCCGGTCGGCAAGGTAGACGGCCTCCTCGAGATCGTGGGTTACCAGGATCATGGTGACCTTTTCCTCCCGCCAGATGCGCGCCAGCTCTTCCTGCATCGTGATCTTGGTCATGGCATCAAGCGCGCCGAAGGGCTCGTCGAGAAGCAGAATTTCCGGTTTCACCGCTAGCGCCCTTGCGATGCCGACACGCTGCGCCATGCCTCCCGAGAGCTGGGCCGGCAGCGCCTCGGTGAAATCGCCGAGACCGACGAGTTCCACGTAGTGTCGGGCGCGATCCCGAGCCTCTGCTTTTCGCAATCCGCGGTTTTCCAGCGGAAAGGCGACGTTGTCGAGCACGCTCAGCCAAGGGAGAAGCCGTGGCTCCTGAAAGATCACGGCACGATCGGTGCCCACACCATGGACCGGCTGACCGTCGATCAATACCTCGCCTCGGTCGGCCTCTTCGAGGCCGGCGAGAACCCTGAGCAGGGTCGTCTTGCCGGAGCCAGAGGCTCCGACAATAGCCAGACTCTCACCGGCGCGAATCTGGTTATTGACCGCTTGGAGCACATTGAGATGGCGCCCGTTGATCGAGAAGGATTTGGAAAGGTTCCGGATCGTCACCTCTCCACGCGTGGCAAGTTCAGCGAGTGCCATCTGTCTGCTTCCTCAATTCGCGGCGACGGCGAAGTTCGCCGGATCGTAAAGAATATCCTCGGCCTTCAGCTGTCCCGGCTGCAGGACGCCGCCGCGGGCGAGGATGTCGATCCAGAATTGCAAGTCGCGTGGAACGGCCTTGCCGCCCTCGCGCACGCCGTAACCGGTGAAATACTGCGCGATATCAGGGTTCTCGTTGCGCGAGGCAAGAACCTTGGCGATGACAGCTTTCGTTTCCTCGGGATGGAGGCGGGCATATTCGAGCGCGGCCTGCGACTTCTCGACGAAGGTCTTGGCGGCGGCCGGATGCTGCTTGATCCAGTCGCGGCGCAGCACGACAAAGCCGCCGGCGATTTCGCCGAGAACATCCGTGTCACCGAAAACCTTCTGAAGGGGGCCGTTCTTCAGGGCGGCGCCTTCAAAAGTCTTCTGCCAATAGCCGAAAGCCGAAATGTCGACCTGCTTTGAGCGCAGGACCTGTTCCAGCTGCGGGCCGGGCACGACCACGAGCTTGGCGGCGTTTTCCGGCAGGCCGACGGAGTGGAGCGCCTCGCGTACGGTATAGTCGAGGTGGGCGCCAAGCGTGTTGACAGCGATCGTCTTGCCGGCGAGATCCTTGATGGATTTGATCGGGTTGCCTTCAAGCGTGTAGAAAATGCTCTCGGTGGTCTTGTTGATGCCGTTCGACGCATAGGCGGCGACGAAATCATTGCCGCCAGCAATCGAGTTCAGTACGGCGGCCGTCGCCGCGCTGCCGAGTTCGACGTCGCCGGAAGCCAGCGCGAAGAGCGAGGCAGGCCCGCCCTGGGCATAGCCGACATTCTTGAAGGTGATGCCCGTATCCTTGAAATAGCCGAGTGCTTCGGCAAGCTCGTGACCGGAAAGGCCGCCTTGGCTTGCGAGATAGCGAATGGTGACCTGCTCGGGCTCGGCTGCGAAGACGGTGCCAGCCGTGCCCGCGAGGAGAAGGCTAGCGGCGGCGGCCATGCGGCCGAAGGAGCGACGGGAAATCTGCATGTTAGTCTCCGTGGAAAGTTTGGAGTGGAAGGGCTGAGATATGCGGATGATCAGTTCTTGACCTTGGACCAGCGGCAGAGCCGGGCCTGCAGGGTCTCCAGAATGAAATTCGCCGACAGACCGAGGAGGGCGAGCAAAAGGATGGCGGCGAACATCAATGGAATCTGGAAGTTGTATTGGGCGTTCATCACCTGAAAGCCGATGCCGGAATTGGCGCCGATCATTTCGGCGGCGATGAGCAGCAGAAGTGCGGTCGTGGCGCTGAGTCGAAGGCCCACGAAGATTTGCGGCAGGGCCGCCGGCAAAACCACACGGCGGAAGACGGTGAGCGGCTTGGTGCCATAGACGCGTGCCATCTCGATCAACTTCGGATCCACCTGCTTCACGCCGCCGATGGTGGCGAGCAGGATCGGGAAGAGCGTCGCCCAGAAGATCACGAAGATCTTCGAGGTTTCGCCGAGACCGAGCAGCAGGATGAAGACCGGATAAAGCGCGAGCGCCGAGGTCTGGCGGAACAGTTGCAGGATGGGATCGAGGCTGCGCTCGATGATCCGGATATGCCCCATGAACAGGCCGAGCGGAATGCCGACGCCGACTGCCGCGCCAAAGGCTGTGCCCGCGCGCTGCAGGCTGATGAGAATGTCGCCGGAGAAGGTGCCGACGGTAACGCCGTTCCAGAGGGCCCGCAAAATCGCGCCCAGCGGCGGCAACACAGCCGGATTGGTCCAACCGAGCGACGGTGCGATCTCCCAAAAGAGCGCAAAGACAATCAGCAGACCATAGCGCGACAGGAAATTGCGCAAGAATGCCAGGGCCTCCCGCACCGGCTTCTGCCGCCAGAAAGAGGTGATGTTATAGCTCTGCAGGGCGATCTGCTGTTCCGTATCCAGGGCCATGGCCAGTGCTCCTTTTGCGGTTTCGCTTATTCGGCGGCTTCGGTGTAGGCGGCACTCCACCTCGTGTGGGGAAATGGCAGCCCGAGATTTTCGCGCAGCGTCTTGCCTTCATAAGCAGTCCGGAACAGCCCGCGGCGCTGCAGGCGCGGGCACGGTTCTTGACATCCCGGTAGAATTCCCGCGCGCTTTCGAGCTTCTGATGTGCCGTGAAGATGACTTCGGCGGTCGCCGCCGCAAGTCCGCGCCCGTCATCGGATTGTCCGGCCTGCACGATCACCGGATGTCCCTGTTGCGAACGCGGAACATTGAGCGGCCCCTCGACGGAAAAGTGCTCGCCGCGATGATTGGTGCGATGCACCTTGTCAACATCGAAATAGACACCGCTTTCGCGGTCGCGGATAAAGGCGTCATCCTCGAAACTTTCCCAAAGCTTCTTCACCACCGCGAGATGCTCTTCGGCCCGGCGGTAGCGTGCGGCATGAGGGATTTGCTTGTCGAGGTTGAAATTCCGTGCCGCGGCTTCGGTTGCGGTGGTCACCACGTTCCATCCGGCGCGCCCGCCGGAGATCAGGTCGAGCGAAGCGAATTTGCGGGCGACCGAATAGGGTTCCTCGTAAGTGGTTGACGCCGTCGCTATGAAACCGAGATTTTCGGTGAAGGGCGCCAGGGCTGAAAACAGCGTGACGGGCTCGAACCCGGCTACCTTTGCATTGCCGCCTTCGATGCCGCCGCCGAAAGCCACCGCCAGCCCGTCCGCCAGGAAATAGGCATCGAAAAGACCACGTTCGGCCGCCTGCGCAAGCTCGATGTGAAACTTCAGGCTCGTCGCCCCGTCGAGCGGCTGATCCGGATGACGCCAGGACGCAATGTGCTGCCCGCCACCGGGAAGGAATGCACCAAGCTTGATCTGTCGCGTCATTTTCAATCTCCCGTTGCTGCTTCACGCTGCTGCCGGACGGGCAGGCGGGCAAGTCGGGAAAGACTGGCACATAGTATATAGATTACATAGATTTTATTTTTTCGTGTGTGCGGTCATAGGGTGAAAGATTTTTCCTCGGAAGGCTCCCTGCAATGGTTTTCCACTACCACGCGCTCCTGCCGTCAGACGAGAAGTTGGAAGGAGGCAGTTGTCTCGCATTGCGCTGACACGTCGCCGACATTGATCGGTCGCCGATTAGGCGAAGACGCCGAGAGGTCTGGAACCGATACGCCGCGCCAAAGAGGGTTCATCGGCGATTGGAGCCGCGCGGGTAAGGACGGCGGGCCCTGACCCTGCTGGTTCGTCCCCCGTCCGATGCTCGACAAAGCACCGCGAACGAGATCAGTGGCCGTCGTCCTGTTGTGATCCGGCGCGGATGGCGGCGAGCACGTCCTTCTGCAGGGCGATGAAGTCCGGCGTGGCGATCATGTCCTGATGCCGTGGCCGGGCGAGGCCGACGTGGAAGGTCGCGTTGATGCGGCCGGGATTGATGCTCATGGCGACGATCCGGTCCGAAAGGTAGACGGCCTCCTCGACGTCGTGGGTGACGAAGAGCACGGTCAGGCGGTGCTCTTCCCAGATCTGGGTCAGAAGCTCCTGCATCTGGTGGCGGGTGAGGGCATCGAGTGCGCCGAACGGCTCGTCCATCAGCAGCATCTTGGGCCGATAAGACAAGGCCCTAGCGATCGCCACGCGCTGCTTCATGCCGCCGGAGAGTTCGGAGGGAAAGCTGTCGGCGAAGCGACCGAGTTTCACCAACTCGATATGGTGGCGCGCGACGTCGCGGCACTCCGCACCCGTGAGCCCCGCGGCGCTCAGCGCGAATTCCACGTTCTGCTGCGCCGTCAGCCAGGGCAGAAGCGTATAGGATTGGAAGACGACCCCGCGGTCGAGGCCCGGTCCGACGATCGGCACCCCGTCCGTCAGGAGCACGCCGTCGTCGAAGCCCTGCAGGCCCGCGACGATCGACAGGAGCGTGCTCTTGCCGCAGCCGGACGCGCCAACCAGTGAGACGAATTCGTTATCGGCCAGTTCCAGGTCGATGTCGCTCAGTGCGTGCATGCGGTTCTTCTTCGAACCGTACCACTTGTTGAGGGACTGTAGCTTCAGTTTCGGCTCGCTCATCTCAATGCCTCGACGCATAACGGAAGAGGACGCGCTCCAGCGCCTTCATGCTCTGGTCGGTGATCAGGCCGAGCACGCCAAGCAGAAGGATGTAGCCGATGATCGTCTGCGTCTGGAAATAGCGTTGCGAGACGACGATGCGGTATCCCAGCCCCGACGTGGCGGCGACCAGTTCCGCGAGCACCAGCCAGGTCCAAGCCCAGCCGAGGCTGATGCGCAGCGTATCCCAGATGCCGGGCAGCGACGAGGGCAGCACGATGCGTGTCAGAATGCGCGTTTCCGAGAGGCCGAGCGTGCGCCCGAGCCCGACGAAATCGGGCGGCACGCGCTTGACGCAGTCCATCACCATCAGCACCTGCTGGAAGAAGGTGCCGATCCAGATGATCACGAATTTCTGAATATCGCCGGTGCCGGCCCACAGGATGGTCAGCGGCACGAAGGCTACGACCGGCATGTAGCGCACGAAATCGACGAAGGGTTCGATCGCCGCTTCCCAGGTCTTGAAGCAGCCGATCATGATGCCGATCGGAATCGCCATCGCCGAGGCGAGCGCGAAGCCGACCGCCATACGGTAAAGGCTGACGCCGGCGTCGCTTAAGAGCGTACCGTCCAGCGCCAGTTCCACCATCTTGGAAAGAACAGCGCCAGGGTGCGGCAGGAAGATCGGCTTGACCCAGCCCGTCCCCGTCGCCGCCCACCACAACGCAAAGAGCAGCACAAAGACGCAGACTGCAATCGCCACGAACGCGTGCGCGCCGAGCGGATCGCCGATGCGGAAGGCGCTCGGCGGTCGGCCGACGCCCGCGCGCGGTTGCGCTCGGGAGCCGCCCTTGGATGTGGAGGAGGCTTCGGGAGCAGACATGGCTTATCCGTTTCTTGAAGCGCCGCTACTTGTTGGCAGCGTCGACGAAGGAGGGATCAATGATCTTCTCGGCCGATACGTCGGCGGTCAGAATGCCAGCCTGCTTGGCCGCCTTGAGCACGTCGCCGAAGGTCCTGCTGGTGAAGTCGCCGGCAAAGGCCTTTGCTGCTTCAGCGGTCGAGTAATACTGCACGCCGTCGAAGGCGGTCGCGAGATCTTCCGGCGAGGCGCCGACTGCCTTGGCGATGATCGTCCGGTCTTCCGCCGTGTTGGCCTTGTAGTCGGCGAGCGCGGCGTCCCAGGCCTTCAGCATCGCCAGCACTTGGCCTGGCTTCGACTTCAGCACTTCCTCGCGCACCACGAAGACGTCCGAGACGAGGCCCGGATCCTTGCCGGCCTCGAAGAGCATCTTGATGTTCTTGTCCTGGGCGCGGGCGGCGGAGATATAGGGCTCGTAGGTGACGGCAACGGGGACGCGGCCGGCAATCAGCGCCGAGCCCGCATCGGCGGCCGGCATCGGCACGCGGGTGATGTCATCGATGGTGAGGCCGTGGCTGGCCAGCGCGTAGTTGAGGAGGATGTCGCTCGTCGTTCCTTCTTCGAAGGCGATGTTCTTGCCCTTCAGGTCTTCCACGCTCTTGATGTCACCGCCGGCGAGGATCGCGTCGGCCGAGAGGCTGAAATCGAGGAGCGAGACGATCTTGACAGGCAGGCCTGCGGCGACCATCGCCATGGCGGTGTGGGTGGCGATGTTGGCCGCATCAAGCTGGCCGCTCGCCAGCGCTGCGTTGATGTCCTTGTCCTCGGTGAAATTGACGATCTGGACGTCTTCGAGGTTCTGCTTCTTGAAGAGATCCTTGGCGGCTGCCACGTGCCACTGGCCGTAGCCGAGCCAGGGCTCGATGCCGAGCTTGAAGCTGCCCGCCTCCGGCTTGGCTGGAATGTCGGCCGCACCGGCAGGCAGCGCCTGCGTCAGCAGCCCGACGAGGCCGACGGCGAAGGCGAGGCGAGAGAATTGGTGTCTGATGGATTGGTCTGTCATGGTTACCCTCTCTTTGTCCTTTGAGTTGTTGATTTAGGCATAATCGGCAACGCCACTGCTATCTATCTTCAGCGTTCGCCATCCCTTCGCAGATAGGCGTCGCGGACCGGCGAGACCGCGTGGGCATGCGAGGAGAAGCCCTCGTAGACGGCGAGCCGGTGGGCATGTTGGGCAAACTCAGGATATGCCGGCGCCGTGACGTAGCCGATCGAACTGCGCTTGACGAAATCGGTGACCGAGAGCGGCCCGAAGGTGCGCGCCCAGCGGCTCGTGGGCAACACGGCGTTCGGCCCCAGGCAGAAGTTGGCAATGCTGACAGGCGTGTGGAGGCCGAGCAGTATTTCGGCGGCCTCGGTGATATGGCCGAGATGGGCGAAGGCGTCGCGCGACAGGATTTCCAGGTGCTCGGGCGCGAAGGCGTTCACGACTTCGTAGCTCTCTTCGAGCGACGAAGTCAGCACGATGCCGCCGCAGGTGCCCGAGAGGACCGTCCGGGAAAAGGCGACGCGCTGTTCGGTCATCCGCGCCCAATGCTGCGGCAGGGCCGCGAGCGCCTCTTCCGCGACGCGGCGACTGTGGGTGACGAGATAGGCGGAGGAGTCCGGCCCATGCTCGGCCTCGATCAAGAGATCGAGTGCCGCAAGGCCGCCATGCACGGTATCGTCGGCGAAGATCATGGCTTCCGAGGGGCCGGCGGGCAGGCCGGTGTCGATGACGCCGGCAAGGCTGCGCTTGGCCGCGACCACCCAAGGGCTGCCGGGACCGACGATCTTGAGCGCCGGCTTGATCGTCTCCGTGCCGTAAGCGACGGCCGCAACCGCCTGTGCGCCGCCGACCTTGTAGACCGTTTCGACGCCGGCAAGGCGGGCGGCCACCAGCGTTGCCGCGTCCACCGTGCCATCAGGTGCCGGTGGCGTGACGATGGCAAGCTCGGGAACACCTGCGACCACGGCCGGCACCGAAGTCATCATCGTCACTGACGGAAACGAGCCCTTGCCGCGCGGCACGTAGAGTGCCACGGACCGGATCGGCGTAAACCGGTCACCGGCAAAGGCCCCGTTCCGGATTTCCTTCAGCGACATGGCCGGCGGCTTCTGCTCCTCGTGGAAGGAGCGGATGTTCTGGATGCTGAACTTGATAGAGTCGATGACAGCGTCATCGACGAGCTTGAAGGCGGCGTCGAACTCGGCTTCGCTGACCTTGATGCGATCCTCGGAGATGTCGGCCTTGTCGAGCTCCCGCCCGAAGCGCGCCACCGCGCGGTCGCCTTCAGCGCGCACCGCCTCAAGGATCGGCCGCACCTTTTCGATGAAACCAGAAATATCGGTCTCAGATCGGCGCAGGAGATTGGCTTTCGCCTCCGCACTCAGCTTGGCATAGTCGTAAAAGGAAACGTCGCTCATTGCAGGTGCCCTCGTTTGCGCCGGAAACGGCGCGGATAGTCCTCGCACGGTTTTGCGCTCATGCGGTCTCTGCGCTTCACCGTAGCCGTTATGTACGTACCTCTCGCCATCGGCGCCTTCAACGCCTTTTTCGCACAGCTGCGAGGTGTTCCATGATCGTCGCCGCAGCCGCCTTGCCCTTCGCACCGGTTTGGCCTCCACGGCACTAACATGCGAAAACACTTATGCAAAAGGCTGCTGCCGGCATTGCCAGGAAGGTAGTCCGATCCTGGGCGGCGGCGCCCGCTACTCATTAGCCGAGCAAGCCGCGTACCGGTTCAGATAGGGTCGGCCGTAGGGCTGAGTTCTGCGGAAGATCTCTCAGATTGACGCAAGGAAACCGCCGTCGACTGGAAGGCAGTGGCCGGTGATGTAGGCGGACGCGTCGCTGGCGAGGAAAATCACGGCGCCGCCGATGTCGGCGGCTTCGCCGAAGCGGCGTTGCGGGATCCGATCCAGCATGCGCGCCTGCCAGGCCTCGTCACGATAGAAGTCCTCCGTCATCGCGGTACGGAAATAACCGGGCGCGATCGCGTTGACGCGGATGTTCATTCCCGCCCACTCCGTGGCCAGCGCCCGCGTCATCCCGAGCAGTCCGGATTTCGATGCCCCGTAGGGCACCGCGGTCGGAATGCCGACGAAGGAAGTTAGTGAGCAGAGATTGACGATGCTGCCGCCCGAGACTTGCCGCGCCATCTGCCGGGCCGTCGCTTGTGCCCAGAAGAAGGAGCCCTTGAGGTTGGTGTCGATGATCCGGTCCCAGAGCTCGCCATGGACATCCAGCGACGGGGACACCTGCTCGACGCCGGCGTTGTTGACCAGAATGTCGATATGGCCGGCCGAATCCTCAAAGGCTGACAGGGTCGTTTCGATCGACGCGAGGTCGGTCACGTCCTGGGCCGCAATATAACAGCGCCTGCCGCGCGCCTCGATGCGCGCTCTGGTCTCAGCAAGGGCAGCTTCCTCGCGCGCCGTCACACACAGATCCGCGCCTGCATCGGAAAGCGCCAGCGCGATCGCCTGGCCGAGCCCACGGCTGGCACCGGTCACGACGGCGATACGGCCCTCAAGGCTGAAAGATGATACGGACATTGCTGCTCCCTTCGCAAACGGCGCTCTGCGTCGTCCGGCTCAACGCGCCGAAGCAGCCTGTGAAAACGGCGCCATGCAATCACCTTTTCGCCGCCATATCTAGTGCGATGCGATCAGCGTGCCATTGTGTCCCGCCGGCATTGAGCGCCGGACCCGGTCCTGAACAATCTCGGGACCGATGAGTTTCTTCAAGACAGCGCAACCGATGGAGATCATCATGCCCGGGAAGGACAAGGAACTGTCGCGTGAAGAAGACTATCGCGATCTCGAAGAGCGCAATATCGATGAAGGCTGGCCTTATGCCGATAAGGGGCCAAAAGGAGCCGCTTCGGCAAATCGCGCCTATGGTTCAGATGACTCCGGCCGAGACGACAATAGTGGCTTCCGGGTGGACGGTGTGGACGAGGATGGCAATGAGAATCCTCTCAAGGATTCGCTGCGCCCAGGTATGATCGATCGCGACGACAGCGGTGAACTGGAAGCGAAGGTGACTGAGAACCTCGAGAACATCCCTGACCTTGATATCGACAGTATTGACGTTCACGCGGACGGCCATACCGTGACCCTTGAGGGACAAGTCGAAACGATAGGAATGGCACGCAAGGTTGAACTCGCGGTACTCGCTGTCGATGGCGTGCGGCATGTCCGGAACAACATCGAGACAATAGCGGCTGACTCGCATATTCCGACTGACGATTGACGAAATGGCACGGCGAGATCCAGACGGTCGAGCGCTTGCGCTCTTCCGTCAGATACATTGGCGCCACAGTGCGTAGGGTCCGCGAAATCCGTCCGGTCCTTGAAGTTGGATCTTCGCATGCTCAACGGAAGAGTTCGGGCAACTCCGCTCGGGCGATCGCTCGGAGCCGGTCTGCCTCGGCTTTCTCGATGGAGCGGTATGGCCAGCGCAGCTCCGTTCCGACGGGGCCCCAGCCGCCGATTGCGCAGAGCAGTTTGTCGAGCGCGGCATTCGAATAGCCGTAAGTTTGGCGGAATGGAACGATGTGGCTGTCCATGAACGCGCAAATCCGCTTCTCGATCGCCAGCGCCGCGTCGATGTCTTCTGCCATCAAATCGGTCCACCACTGGGCGCCGCGCGGGCTGAGACAGGCCACGTTGGAAAAGGCGCCGGCGGCAACGCCGTGTTTCATGCCGGTCGCGAGGTGATGGCCGGGAATGAAAAGTGCGAACTCGTCAAGGTATTCGCGGGCAGCGGCATACCAAGCGGCATCGCCATCGGCGAGCTTGATGCCGACGACGGCAGGCAACGGGCGGCAGATGGCAGCCAGATCGCGCGGCGACAGTGCCCGCTTGGCATGTGGGGGATTGTAGAGGATCAGGGGGATTGCCTCTGCCTCATTCGCCGCGCGTTTCAGGAAATCGATTGCCTCAACATCCGTGACCGGCCACCAGTCCGGCAGAATGACCTGGATCGCCAGCGGCTTCAGAGCGGATGCGCGTGCAACACGCGACAGAGCGATGTGCGGATCGGGCTGGCAAGCGCCGATCACGAAGGGCATGCCGGCACTCGTGCAACGCTCCGCGAGGGTGATCTGGATCCTCTCGAACTCGGCGTCGGTCTGATTGTGGAACTCGCCAGCCGTACCGTTCGAATAGATGCCATCGACCCCCGCTTCGATCAGGATGTCGATCTCTTCGCCGAGTGCCGCGAAATCGATCGCGTCGTTCCCCATGAGCGGCAGGAGAAGGCTCGCCCAATTGCCGGCGATCGAATGTCGTCTCTGCGTCGTCAAGGCATGGCTCCCAAAGGTATGTCGTCGCGAATGCACGCCTTGAGATGCCCCGGCGCGACTTCCCGCAACTCCGGAACGGCCTGGCTGCAGGCTTCGATTGCGTGCGGACAGCGGGTGCGGAAAACACAGCCGCTCGGAGGATTGGCGGGGCTTGGAATTTCACCCCTCAGCACCTGCCGGTCGCGTTTGGCGCCGACATCCGTGGAGGGAATGGCGGAGAGAAGCGCGCGCGTATAGGGATGCTGCGGCCGGGCATAGAGATCGCTGCTCGTCGCGATTTCCATGATGCGACCGAGATAGAGGACGATCACCCGGTCACAGATGTACTCCACGACGGCCAGGTCGTGCGAGATGAACAGCATGGTCAGCCCGAGCCGCTGCTGCAGATCGCGCAGCAGGTTTATGACCTGCGCCTGAATGGAAACGTCGAGCGCCGACACCGGCTCGTCGGCGACAATCAGTTCCGGGGCCAGGGTCAGCGCTCGCGCAATGCCGATGCGCTGGCGCTGGCCGCCCGAGAACTCGTGCGCGTAGCGATTGATCGCTTCTGCCGGCAAGTCGACCTGTTCGAGAGCCACACGGGCGCGTTCGAGCCGTTCCTTGCGGGTTCCGATGCGCTGGATTTTCAGGCCCTCGGTCAGGATTTCACCGATGGTCATGCGCGGCGAGAGACTGGCGAAGGGATCCTGGAAGATATACTGCATGCGCGGACGCATGCGTCGCATCGCCGTGGATGAAAGGCCGGTCAGTTCGACGCCATCGAAGCGGACGTTGCCAGATGACGGCTCGACCAGGCGAAGGACAGAGCGGCCGATTGTCGTTTTTCCACTGCCGGATTCGCCGACGAGCCCTACGACTTCACCCTTACCGATGTCGAAGGAAATGTCCTTCAGGATTGTCAGCTGCGTACCGTGGGATGCGTAGCTTTTCGACAGGTCGCGAACGGAAAGCAAAGGCTCGGTCATCTAAATCTCCCGCCAGCGAATGCATCGGCTCTTATGAAGCGGTCCGACGGCTTCGAGTGCCGGAACCGCTTTCCCGCAGGCCTCGATTGCAAATTGGCAGCGCGGTGCGAAGGCGCAGCCGGAAGGCATGTTCATGAGGCTCGGAACGACACCGGGGATGGCCGCGAGCTTTTCGCCCGACTGTTTCATCCGGGTCGCATCGCCAGGCCGGGGCATCGAGGCGAGGAGGCCCTTCGTGTACGGGTGCTTTGGATTGTTGAAGACCTCGCCGACCGGGCCTTCCTCGACGATGCGGCCGGTATACATGACGGCGACGCGATGGGCGATCTGGGCGACGACGCCGAGATTGTGCGTGACGAACAGTATGGCCATGCCGCGCTCGCGCTGGAGCTTCAGCAACAGGTCCAGGATCTGCGCCTGGATCGTCACGTCAAGTGCGGTGGTCGGCTCATCCGCAATCAGTAAGGTTGGATCGCAGGCAAGCGCCATGGCGATCGTCGCACGTTGACGCATGCCGCCGGACAGCTCGTGCGGATACTGGCCAGCCCGACGTTTGGCGTCTGGAATCCCGACGCTCTCCAGCAGCGAAATCGCGTTGGCCATCGCGACTCTCCGGCTTGCTCCGCGATGAATGCGAATGGGCTCGGAGATCTGGTCGCCAATCGTATAGACGGGATTGAGACTGGACATCGGCTCCTGGAAGACCATGCCGATGTCGTCGCCGCGAATGTCGCGCATCTCGTCTTCCGTCAGCGAAACCAGATTACACCCGGATCCGTCCTTTCGGCGCAGCCGGATGCTGCCTGCCGCTATCGACCCGATGTTGCGGGTCAGAAGTCGCATGACGGAAAGGCTGGTTACCGATTTGCCCGAACCCGATTCTCCCACCAAGGCCACGGTCTCTCCCGCGCCGACGGTCAGGTCGACGTCGTTGACAGCCGTGACATCGCCTCCGCGAATGCGGAAGATGGTCTTGAGGCCCTGAATGGCGAGGATCGGTTCGGTTGACTGCATGGAGATCACCCGCGAAGCAGACCGGTTGCACGCAGGATCTCGTTGATCCTCGCTGTTTCAGCTTCGTCGAGCGCTGCTCGCGGGCGCGGCATGACGGCGTTGTCGATGATGCCGAGGCTCTTCATCGCGGTCTTGAAGCCACCGATGCCGGAGGCGCCGCCGCTGACGCGGCCCTGGGCAACCCAGACGATTTCGAAGAGCCGGCAAAGCCGTTCCTGCTCCTTGCGTGCGGCGACCCAGTCGCCACGCTGGGCGGCATCCCACAGGCGCACGTAACCATGCGGATCGACGTTGGCGATGCCAGGGACTACGCCGTGGGCGCCCATCAGCAGGGCGTTGTCGACGACAATCTCCGAGCCGGTCATCAGGAACACGTCCGGCTGATCGGCAAGATCGAGCAGGGCATAGCGGAAGTTGCCGTCATCGCCGCTCGAATCCTTGAGGCCGATGATCGTGCCTTCTCTTGCCAAAGTCACCGTCGTCTGGCGCTGCAGCTTGACGTGAACGCAGACCGGAATGTCGTAGGCGACGAGCGGTACGTCGACGGCGTCGCGGATAAAGCGGAAATGGTCGAGGATCTCGGCTTGGCTGGTGACAGTATAGAAAGGCGCGGTGGCAACGACGGCGTCGGCGCCGGCACGCTTGGCAACGTCAGCGTGATGAATGACGCGATCTGTTGTCGGATCGATGACGCCGACGATCAGGGGCACGCGGCCATTCACCACCTTTGCCGAATGCTCGATGATCTCGCGGCGGGTCTTGTCATCGTGGAAAATTACTTCGCTTGTCGAGCCGAGCACGAAAACACCGTGACAGCCGCCCTCGATGAGGTGCTCCAGGACCCGCGTGTAGGACGGATAGTCGACCGTGAAATCCGCATTGAGTGGCGTCACGACCGGAGGAATTACACCTTTGAATTTCGTCATTGTCTCTTTCTTTCGGATGATCAGTTTAGTTCAGCACGAGGGTCAAAAGCGTCCCGAAGACCGTCGCCGATGAAGTTGATGGCAAGCACGGCAAGGATGAGCGCCCCACCCGGGAACAGCCATTGCCAGGGATATTGTTCGAGGACCGCCGTCGACCGGGCAGCATTCAGCATGTTGCCCCAGCTTGCGGCCGGCGGGGCGATGCCGAGGCCAAGGAAGGAAAGTCCGGCTTCAAGCAGGATGGCGTTGGCAATCTGCAAAGTCGCGTAGACAACAAGGATATCGATCGAATTCGGCAAGCCATGCCGGAAGAGGAGATGCGGCAGGCCGGCGCCCATTCCCCGAGCGGCGATGACAAAGTCACGCTCACGGAGTTCCAGAAGCCGTGCACGCACCATTCGCGCCAGAAGTGGCCAGGACAGCAACGAGATGACGAGTACCGTCGGCCAGATGCCCGTGCCGGCGATGGAGGCGAGCACGAGGAGAAAAATCACCGGCGGCAACGTCATCACGAGGTCGACGAACCGCATGCCCACGGCGTCGGCCCAGCGGCCGCCAAGGGCTGAGACAGCACCGAAGAGAAAGCCGATGACGGCCGACAGCAGCGTCGACGCAATAGCGACGAGGAGCGAGATGCGGCCGCCTTCCATGACGCGGGCAAACACATCGCGCCCGACGCCATCGGTACCGAACCAATGTTTCAGGCTTGGGCCCGAGTTCATCGCCAACAGGTCGATGTCGTTCGGCTTGAAGCTCCACCAAAGGGGATAGGTGAGGATCATTGCCAGGACAGGAACAGCCAGGCAGACACCGAAAACGGCGGCGCGGTTGATCAGGAAGCGGTCGAGTGCACGGGCGAGGGGGCCGGGACTGCGGCTAGGGGTTCTGGCCAGCATAGTTACGCCACCTTGATGCGCGGATCGATCACCGCGTAGGTGATATCCGTTAGAAGGTTCACGACGATCACGCAGGCTCCGATAATGAGCGTCGCGCCCATGATGACCGGGTAGTCGCGGGTCTCGACGGAATCGACCAGCAGCAGGCCCATACCCGGCCAGTTGAAGACGCTCTCGATGAAGATTGCGCCGCCGATGGCAAGGCCGATGGTCGAGCCGATGAGCGTAACGACAGGCAGCAGCGCATTGCGCAAGGCATGCTTGACGATCACCCAGAACTCGACGACACCCTTCGCCCGCGCCGTACGAACATAATCCTGATTGAGCACTTCAAGCAGGGAGGCGCGCATATAGCGCATGATCAGAGCCGCTTGAGCGACCGCAAGAAGAGATGCAGGCAGGATCAGGTGATGCACCAGATCGAGGATCGAGAAGGCCTCGCCAGGCGTCAGCATGCCGCCGGATGGCATCCATTTGAGCCGCACCGCGAAGACGTAAAGTCCGATCAACGCGCTAAGGAAAGCCGGGCTGGAAATGCCTGTGAGGGCAAGTACCGAAAACGAGAGGTCGGCGAAGGAGTTGCGCCGTACGGCGCTGACGATGCCGGTGGCGATGCCGACGATGATCGAGATGACGAGAGCCGTTCCCATCAATAGGACGGTGGGGCCGATCCGCGACAAGACGAGGCCGAGCACCGACTGATCCATCCGCTTGATCGAGTAGCCGAGATTGCCGGCCAAGGCCTGCTGCAACCAGGCCAGATATTGTACGGGCAGCGGCTGGTCGAGACCGAGCCTGCTGCGCAGCTCGGCCAAATCAGCTGGCGACATGGGAATATTCGGATCGATATAGGCGTCGATCGGATCGCCAGGGGTGAGGCGCAGCAGAAGGAAAATCAGCATGCTCAAGGCAAGCAGCATGCCTATCCCAATCGCCAGGCGCCGGAGACTGTATCTCAGCATTGCAACTCCGTCCTGAAAGGGTGGCAGATGCCACCCCCTCGTACCAATGGGCGGTCTTTACTCGGCGATCGACCAGCGCTGCGGATCGGCCTGGTAGGGACCGCCTCCGGGAGCGGGAGTCCAGACGAAATCCTTGACCTTGGTGGAGACGACGCCATAGCGGTTTGCCACCCAGAGCGTGCCCCACGGGAGCTGGCTGTTCATGACCTTGCAGACCTGCTGATAGCGCCCGTCGCGCTTTGCCGCGTCTGGCTCGCCGAGGGCGGCATCGAGCGCGGCCGTCAGATCGGGCATCCGGGCGCGAACGACGTTCGGGCCGGCCGGCGGGATCTGCTTTTCGTTTAGCCCGACATTGATGCTGCCGGCGTCCGGTCCGTTTTGCAGGCCGGCATAAACCAGCTGAAACTGCGAAATATCCGCGTCCGGCTTCAGGACGATGCTGTTATAGGTCGGCGCATCGACGGCACGTGGCACGACGTTAATGCCGACCTGCGCCAGCATCGCCTGAACGGCGGCCAGCACATTGGTCGCCAAGGGCGTCGTGTAGTAGGTCAGGAGCGTGATCGGCTTGCCGCCGTTGATCTGGTCCCAGCCAGCTTCCTTCAGGAGCGCTTTTGCCTTTTCCGGATCATAAGCATAGGGATCGATGTCCTTCGGAACGAGCTGGTCAGCGACATAGGCGCAATTGGCCGGCTTCGCAGCACCGCCGTAGAGACTCTGGATGATTGCGTCACGGTTGATGGCGCGCATCACCGCCTGACGAACACGCAAATCCTTCCAGATCGGTGATTCATGATTGAATCCCAGATAGTTGACGACGAAGGAATTGCCTTCGATCACGCGGAAAGACTTGTCTTCCTTGAATGTTGGGACCTCATTGGAATCGACATAGGTGAACTGGATTTCGCCGGCGCGAAGAGCGGCGATCGCCGCCGCCGGATCGGCGAAGTAGCGATTGATGATCTTCTCCAGGGCCGGCTTCCCGCCGCGGTAGTCCGTGTTGGCGGCGAGTTCGACATACTGGTCGTTGACATACTTGGTGAACTTGAATGCGCCGGTGCCGATCGGTGACGTCGACCACCATGGGTTCTTGGCGAGCTGGTCGGCCGGTATTGCGGCGAGCGCATGCTCGGGCAGCATCATGACCTTGGTGAGCGTATCCATGAGGCTTGCAGATGGGGCGCTGAGTTTGAGAACAAGCGTGTGCTCATCGGGAGCTTCGACGGATGAAACCGGCGTCAGGCGGGCCGCGAGAACGGAGCCGGTCTTGGCGTTCTTGGCAAGCTCCATCGTGAACTTGGCGTCCTTGGCGGTAAACGGCTTTCCGTCGTGCCACTTCGCGTCGACGAGCTTGAACATGTAGGTCAGCTGGTCGGGGCTCACTTCATAGGACGATGCAAGAACGCCGACCGGCTTCTGCAGCTTCGCATCGTAAGTCACGAGCGGCTCGAAATAGATGCTGAGCCATGTGAAGCCGGCGGTGGCTGCAAGCGGATTGAAATTGCCTTGGAATCCGCCAGGCCCGACGTCGAAGCCGCCCGACAGGGTTGCGGCTTGCGCCGGGCGGGTGAGGCCTGACGCGACTGTTGTTGCCATCATCGCGGCGATTGCGATCGCCGAAAGTCGGGACAGAGTGTTCATTGCGTTCCTCCCACATTTGAACTTGTCTTGTTGTTTGTGATTACCTGCGCGATGCCTTCGTAGTGGCGGTCGAGGCGGCGGCGAGCCTCCTCCAGGTCCCGGGCTTCGACGGCATCGACGATGGCGGCGTGATCCCGCCAGGTGGCCATCGGGTCGACGTTATCGAGATTGACGAAATCCGAGGCCTTGTAGAAAGCGAGCCAGAACACGTCGATTAGCCGGCTCAGCGTTTCGTTCTCCTGGCAGCGGAAGAGCAGACGATGAAATAGCTGGTCGTCCTCGGCGAAGGATTCACCGCGCTCGGCGTGCGCTTTCATGCGGTTGACGGTGGCGCGGAGCTCGGCAATGTCGTCCTTGCTGATCGTCTCCAAGGTCTTGCCGATCAGGCCGACTTCGAGCGTCCGGCGGATCTCGATCACTTCCTCAATCTGGCGAAGCGCCCCGCCAAGGCCATAGGCAAGGTTGTCGAGCAGCGGCTCGAACGAGAAGGCCTTCACGAAGATTCCGACGCCGCGGCGCGATTCCAGGACGCCCAGGGATTCCAGCGCCTTGATGCCCTCTCGCAGGGAGTTGCGGCTGACGCCGAGTTGGGTCGCAAGTTCGCTCTCTGCCGGCAAAAGGGTTCCGGGCTTCAGGCCATTGTCATTGATGTAAGCACGCAGGCTCTCCTGCACGGACACATGCAGCAGGGGGGCTCTTGTCAAAGGCTTCATGGTCTTTAGGGGCATGCCGGGTCTCGCTGCAGAAATTCCAGATGCCGAGATACATATCCACTTGTAGGATATCTGTCAAATGAACATGTCAACGAAGGCGCCGTAGGGAGGTTTGTCGTAGGGTTCGGCAAAGAGGCTTGGTACTTGGTCTTCCGCCCGTGGCCTTGCCGCCCGCTCGGGGGGGCTGGCCGAGGGATTGGAGCCAGGATCTCCTTGTTTCCCCATCTCTGCCACACAAGTTCAGCAAATCCTGCGGGGAGCGTAATCCATCCAACTCATAGGTTTTGGTTATCGTAACGATCAGTAAATCCAACTTAGAATTATCGCCATTTTCCGATATGAAGGAGGAAAGGGAGGATGTATGTCGATCGGTGTACCCTTGGCTTGAGTGCTGAACCTCATTTGGAAACGGCGCAGCGCCGTTGACTGGTTTGGCAGATCCCCCTTTAGACGGCAGAAAATTCAAGGTAATCAAGGAGAACGTTATGGACCAGAAAACCGACAGCGCGGGCAAATGTCCTGTTGCGCATGGCAATACGCCCCGTGGTCGATCCAACCGCGACTGGTGGCCGGACCGGCTGGACGTTCAGATCCTTCACCAGCATTCCGACCTGTCCGATCCGATGGGGACGGCGTTCAACTATGCCGAGGAATTCAAGACGCTCGACCTCGATGAGGTGAAGAAGGACCTTCATGCGCTGATGACCGATTCGCAGGACTGGTGGCCGGCCGACTTCGGTCATTACGGCGGCCTGTTCATCCGCATGGCATGGCATAGCGCAGGCACGTACCGCATCACTGATGGCCGCGGCGGCGCCGGTGCCGGTCAGCAGCGTTTCGCGCCACTGAACAGCTGGCCTGACAATGCCAACCTCGATAAGGCCCGCCGCCTGCTGTGGCCGATCAAGCAGAAATACGGCAACAAGATCTCCTGGGCCGACCTGTTGATCCTGACGGGCAACGTTGCACTGGAATCCATGGGCTTCAAGACTTTCGGTTTCGCCGGCGGCCGCGCGGACGTATGGGAACCCGAGGAACTCTTCTGGGGTCCTGAGGGAACCTGGCTGGGCGATGAGCGCTACAGCGGCGAGCGTGAACTCTCTGAACCGCTTGGCGCCGTGCAGATGGGCCTCATCTACGTCAATCCCGAAGGCCCGAACGGCAACCCCGATCCGGTCGCGGCTGCCCACGACATCCGCGAAACCTTCGCCCGTATGGCCATGAACGACGAAGAGACGGTGGCGCTGATCGCCGGCGGTCACACCTTCGGCAAGACGCATGGTGCCGGCGATCCTTCGTTGATCGGCGCGGAGCCGGAAGGCGGTGCGATCGAGGAGCAGGGCCTCGGCTGGAAGAGCACCTTCGGTACCGGCGTCGGCAAGGACGCCATCACCGGCGGTCCTGAAGTGACCTGGACGCAGACGCCGACTCAGTGGAGCAATTACTTCTTCGAGAATCTGTTCGGCTTCGAGTGGGAGCTGACGCAGAGCCCGGCCGGTGCGAAGCAGTGGAAGGCCAAGAATGCCGAAGCTTCCATTCCTGATGCTTTTGATGCGTCGAAAAAGCAGCTTCCCACAATGCTGACCACGGACCTGTCGCTGCGCTTCGATCCTGTATACGAGAAGATCTCGCGCCGCTTCCTCGAAAATCCTGATCAGTTCGCGGATGCCTTCGCGCGCGCCTGGTTCAAGTTGACCCACCGCGACATGGGTCCGAAGGTCCGTTACCTCGGTCCGGAAGTCCCGGCGGAAGACCTCATCTGGCAGGATGTCATTCCGGCCGTCGACCACAAGCTTGTCGACGATGCTGACATCGCCGCGCTGAAGGAGAAGGTTCTTTTGACCGGCTTGTCCGTGCAGGAGCTCGTCTCGACCGCCTGGGCTTCTGCCTCGAGCTTCCGCGGCTCCGACAAGCGCGGCGGCGCCAACGGTGCGCGCATCCGGCTTGCGCCTCAGAAGGACTGGGAAGCGAACCAGCCGGCGCAGCTCGCCAAGGTGCTCGGTGTCCTCGAAGCTATCCAGAAGGACTTCAATGCCGCCCAGACCGGTGGCAAGAAGATCTCGCTCGCCGACCTGATCGTTCTCGCCGGCGCTGCCGGTGTCGAGAAGGCGGCAAAGGCTGGCGGTCATGACGTCACCGTGCCGTTCACGCCTGGTCGCATGGATGCCTCGCAGGAACAGACCGACGTGGCGTCCTTCGCCGCGCTGAAGCCGCGTGCTGACGGTTTCCGCAACTATGTCGGCGGCCGGCAGTTCATGAAGCCGGAAGAGGCCCTTGTCGATCGCGCCCAACTGCTGAGGCTGACCGCGCCGGAAATGACCGTTCTCGTTGGCGGACTGCGCGTGCTGAAGGCTGGTCAGCCCGAGCATGGCGTCTTCACGTCTCGTCCCGAGGCGCTGACGAACGACTTCTTCGTCAATCTCCTCGACATGGGCACCCAGTGGTCCCCGGTTGCGGGTAAGGAAGGCGTTTACGAGGGACGCGACCGCAAGACGAACGAACTTAAGTGGACCGGCACCCGCGTCGACCTGATCTTCGGCTCGCACTCGCAGCTCCGCGCCTTTGCAGAAGTCTACGGCCAGTCCGATGCGAAGAAGAAGTTCGTCAAGGACTTCATCGCAGCCTGGAACAAGGTGATGAACGCCGATCGTTTCGATCTGGCCTGATCGATAAAATATTGGTGGGCGCGGCGGTAAGCCGCGTCCATGCATCCGTCCTCATTGTCACCGCGCTCGGCTGTGGTGAAGGTCTCGGTCGCCGGTTGAGCAGCTTTCTGCTTTCTCATCCCTTGGGCTTCCGCCCGAAATCCTTGCGAAGCTCGTCCTTCGCCTTCTCCAGCTTTGTTCGCTGTGCCTTGGAGAGTTGCTGACCTGCACGGTTGATATAGAAATTCAGCATCAGCCGTTGTGACGCCGGTTCCTCGATGCAGGACGGCACCGCCGCCAATGAGCCACGCCCGTTAGCACGCCAAGTGCGAAGCGTAGAACGTCTATGACGACGTGACGGTGCTGAAGCGCTCGCACCAGAAAATCACCGAAAGGTAGGCCGCTTTACCGCCAATGAGGTACGTGCAGTCAATGCGCGGTTGTGGTTTTATGGGGCCGGCCAGATGCGGCCGCTTGTATTGCGTCTCGGGCCCGTCAGGCATTCTGGCGGGCCCATGCAATTTGTGGCGCTTGCCGAATTGGACGGGTGCACGCGCGGAACATCAAGCGTTTCGAACGGCTCTCCAACAATCCAATGATGGAGATGCGTATTTCTCTTGCCTTATCCGCATTGCTGTTGGTCTGGCTGTTTGCGCCTTGCGGCGCACAATCGCTTCCCGACCAGGCCGGTCCGTCGCTCGGACAGTCGAGCTCCACCCAGGCACAAGAGGAGATCACCAATCCAGGCGGATTTGGTCGAGCGCCCGCAGGCAAGGCAGTTGACCGTGCAACCACGCAAAGCACGATCAAGCCTCGCGGTGAGATCTCAGATCAAATCCACGCGTAAGCCGGTCATCAGTCCGTAGGGACTGCATCCGCTAGGTGTTCGAGGCAGAGATCCCGGCGTGTCGTCGACCGCCGGCAATGGCTCACAAGAACAAGGTTGGGTCTGTTCGGCTAGCGGGCGGCGCTTGATTTGGCCACGCGAGGACGCGTGGCATTCCGGCTATCGCGCGGGTCCGAGCTTCCAATCCGAGTCGCCAGACGGACAGGCGAGACCCTTGAATCGGGTTTCTCCCTCCAGCGTCCGCTGGGTCGTTACAAAGGCGCGGCATGAACTTTCAGGATCAACGCCAATTTCTTCGATCACCCCCACACTTCCCGTCGACGGATTCGCCCAGGCAAGGGGGTTCACTCCGACCGCGCCGCGACTGACCGTATCTGCGATGACCGCCTGATCCGTCTTCGCAGGCGTCGGACTCGACTGCGGGATCGCGGTGGTTTCCAAGGGTTCTACCTTGGTGCATCCCGCCAACAGCAAGGCCGCGAGGGCCAATTGCATCACGCCTATGTTCTTTCGCGTCATCTAGACTTTCCGATGATAGTTCTCCCGCATCGTAGCGTGCAATTCTGACAGCTACCTGAGGAACTACTATAGAAATGGGCGCAGTGCCAGCCAGTTCCGTTCATTCCGACGCATTGCTTGTGAGTTCCACCGACTGCGCGCCTGCCCCAAGTCGGCGTTCAACGATGCTGCCCGGCCATCCCGACCCGCCGGGTGACCTTCTAGTCCGTTGATTGCGGATTCACGGCCCCGCGGGTGCCGGTTGATCGTCGTCTGGCCTATCAGTTCTGGCGCGCAGCGTCCGCGAGCCAGCTTTTTACGGCAGCCACGGATGCCGCATGACGGGGCTTTCGTGGCGAGATGACGTAGAAATCCGACCCAGCGGTAAGTTCGGTTGGCAACACACGGAGAAGGCGGCCCGACGCAATGTCCTCGTCCACAAAAAACGTGCTCGTCAGAGCAAGGCCCTGGCCAGCAATCGCGGCCTCAATCGCCAGGGAGGTCTGATTAAACCGAATATTCTTGGCGGTCGCCGGCGCTCCGTTCGGAAACGCCAATTCCAGAAACTGCGGCCAGAGATCGTGGCCATCGTGAAGGCGCGGGTAGCGCGAGAAATTGTCCTCTTGGTCGGGGAAGCCGAGCTTCTCCACCAGTAGCGGGCTGCCGACGGCAATAATCACGTGATCGAACAGCAGCTCCGCATTCAAGTTCGGTCCGAAGGGTGGCCGGCCATGACGGACGGCGAGATCCACCGCATCGGTTTGGAAATTGGCAATGCGATCACTCGCCAAGATGCGCAGATCAATGTTGGGGTGAGCCGCGGTAAAATCCGGCAGGCGAGGGATCAGCCATTTCGAGGCGAATGTCGGCGTCACGCTGATTGTCAGGTGAAGCGGTTCTGGTTTCAATGTCTCGGTTGCCTCCGAGATCAGCTCGAAAGCACGGCGGATGTTGGTCACATAGCTCTGGCCAGCCTCCGTCAACGCCAGCGTTCGCGGAAGCCTGTCGAACAGCTTCAGGCCCAACTCTGCTTCCAAGCCCCGAATCTGTTGGGCGACAGCACCCTGGGTGACCCCGATTTCCTCGGCTGCCAGGCGAAAGTTCAGGTGCCGTGTGACGACCTCGAACATGCGAAGGCCATTAAGCGAGGGAAGACGTCTAATACCTTCTGCCATTCAATAGATTTTCTACTGCTTTCTGAGAACGAAACTGGCTCGCACCGATGCCACACGAGTGATATCACGCTTTGCAGGCAACTGTAGACCGCAATTGCATGCGGGTCCTCTTTAAGGCAGGAGAGTATGATGTCAGTAGAAAAGGTAGCGGTGATCACGGCCGGCGGCAGCGGAATGGGCGCCGCCGCGGCGAAGCGTCTTGCAGCCGATGGGTTCAAGGTGGCGATCCTATCATCGTCGGGGAAGGGCGAAGAGCTTGCAAAGGCGCTGGGGGGCGTCGGCGTCACCGGCTCCAACCAATCAAATGACGATCTCCGCAAGCTCGTTGATCTCGCGATCTCCACTTGGGGACGCATCGACGTGCTCGTGAACAGCGCCGGCCACGGTCCGCGCGCGCCCATCCTCGACATATCGGACGAGGACTGGCACCGGGGCATGGAGGTCTACCTTCTGAACGTCATCCGTCCGACACGGCTGGTGACGCCGCACATGCAGAAGCAGAAGGCCGGCGCGATCATCAATATTTCGACCGCATGGGCGTTTGAGCCGAGCCCGATGTTCCCGACGTCGGCCGTGTTCCGCGCCGGGCTGGCGTCCTTCACCAAGATATTCGCCGACACCTATGCCGCCGACAATATCCGCATGAACAACGTTCTTCCGGGCTGGATTGACAGCCTGCCGGCGACGGAGGAGCGCCGCGACAGCGTTCCGATGAAGCGTTATGGCACGAGCGAGGAAATCGCCGCGACGGTTGCGTTCCTTGCATCGACCGGTGCAGCCTACATGACGGGGCAGAATATTCGCGTTGACGGCGGACTAACCCGTTCGGTTTGATGCCGGCGGGCACTGCCCCGGGGTGAAAGGCCTCCGGGGCGGTATATCAGGAAACGGCGATTAGAAGCGGATGATCGCTCCGAAAATCGGGCCGTGCTCGATCACGTCGTAGGTGAAGCCATCGTTGCTGTAGTTGACGCCGAGGGCGCGGTAACCGGCAACCGCCGAGACGGTGTCGTTGAACTTATAGCCAATGCCCGCCAGCACGTCCCAGTCCAGGTCGGCACCTCCGCCGCCGATCATGCCCCAGCCGGTGAGATAGACCGTGTCGGTCAGCGAGTAGTTGCCTTTGATGCCCGCGACCCCGTCCACCCAATTGGCGCTATCGGTCCGCGACACGTTGCCGATGAGGCCACCGCTTAGCCCTATCGTTGTTTCGGCATGCCAGTATCTGGCACCGGCAACCACATCCAAGCGAGTCTTCGGATCTTCGTAGACGGTGTATCCGACGCCCAACAGTGCGCTGAATGTGACTGACTTGACATCGACCTCGTCAGCGACGACGCCCCGCGGTGTTGCCGCATCCGTCGTTATGCGAGCATAGATTATGTCAGTGAAGACGCTGAACCGGTCATAGCGGGCGTCACCGGCTGCCATGAAGGCAAAGTCCAGATCCTTCAAGATGTCGCTGAAATTCTGATTGATGTCGACGGTCGGGAGGCCGAACACCTGAGTCTTGCCGTCGAGGCCCGCAACCCAGAAGTAGGGTGCGAAGGAAAACGTCCAGCCATTCGGTTGCACGGCCTGAGGTTGTGGCGCCGTGGCGGGCAGGAGATCTGCTGCATGCGTGGGTGTGACGAACGCCATTGCGGCAGCGGCGCATGCGATCAGTGAAATCCTGCTATTCATGATGAACCTGTCCCCTCTCGCGATCAGGTCACAATAGCCCCGATTCATCGACCTGAACTGATATCGCAGACTGCACTAACTCTCGCCGTCCGCAAAGTGCTTATATTCTGTTCCTGATATCTCACATGAGAAGAGTACGCTCGGCGCCAGGCGATCTCGGCACGCGGCGTGGGACAGCATCCCGGCAGCGCGGAGCGGCTGCTTCATCCCCGCCAGAACCTTTTTCGCTCCATCAGTTCGTCCAACGACGATTGAGCGGCGGTGATCAGTTTTTCGCTGTTGCCAGCGACCATCAGGGATTCGACGCCGGGATGTGATTCCAGCTCCAAATTGTGAATGACAGTCGGCGCGGTTACCATGTCGTTCAGGAGACCGAGTTCGTCCTGCAATTTCTCCATCGCTTGGATGAACTTTTCGTAGCGTCGCTCGGCCTGCTTGCTGGAGAACAGGGACCTTAGGAATTCGCTCGCATATCTAAACTTCTTTGCCGCCTTGCGGGTTTCGTGCCGATGCTCATCGTCGGCTTCGACCAGAGACTTGCCGCGTTTTTTCAGTTTCTTGCGTTGACGGTCAAGGATGTCGATTGCGAAATCGACCACCGGTCCGTTCCGAATCTCTGCCGTTTCCACCAGCGCGAGATACTCTCCGCAATGCAGCCACTCGTTAAGGTCCAGCATAAAGGCTTCGGCACGCGAGCTGAAAAGCGCGTTCAGCACCTGCTCATAGGCGCTGTCGCGTGCTTCGAGCAAACGACTTTTTACGTCGCTGTTTCCAACCCTGGCAATCAGTACATCGATGTTGCGTGCCTCTCCGAGAACGCCCGCCAGCCACTTCAACTCTTCCTTCAACCGCTGAGATTCGGCGTCGACCAGGATCACCTTGTAGAGCGAGAAGGCAGATCGCAGCCGCCTGAGTGCCACGCGGGCCTGATGAAGTGCCGATGGGTTCGGGCGATTTATGACGATCGATTCGTTCAGCCGGAACTGCCGGAAACATGCTTCAGCAATGACCTGGAACGAGGCCGAGACCCGCAGGTCGCGGTCGAGATGCACGGGTTCCGCCTTGTATGCCGTTTGTTGCTCGCGGAGCAGGCGGTATCCTCTCTCCGCTTTCGAAGCGACACCGAAACGGATCGGGACAAGCGCCTCGATTCTGCGGGCAAGGGTGAACAGCGTATATGGCTTGCCGTCCTTCAGTTCCAGCTCCAATTCCCGGATCTGCATCTCGCGGTCGCCGGCAACGATCGAGCCCATGTCAAGGGCAACTTCAATCTGGCTCCCGTCCTGATCGACGTTCCAACGATGTCGCTTTACCAGGGTGGAAAACTGCCGGACGAGAGTGCCGTCCTCGATATCGAGTTCGGACCTCAGCGGGGTCGTGTAATCGATCACAGGAGTGTTGCCCGTGAGCGGCGTTTCCCACTCGGAGCGCGCAAAGATGGCCCTGTTCGGTCCCGCAGCCTTGACCGTTTGGACGTGCGCTTCGCCAACCGTACGGATTCGCAGAGAATAGCCGCCCTCCCATGCCTGGCGGTCGGGCGTGTCGAAATAAATGGAGGTCATGGAATCGACAGAGATCGGGCTTCCCAGCAAGCCGGATCCCAGCAATGTGTCCACCGCGTCGGCGCTCAGTTCAAGTTTCAGTTCTGTTTCTGTTGCCAATTACCTCTCCGCTCGGTTGCACAGTCCTAGGTGGAGGCAACTCTTTCACGATATAGAGCGGTGGCATCGGGATAAAACGTCCTGATGACAAAAACCTGAGCGGGAATGCAACCGCAGCGATCTTTCACAAGAAAAGCGATCGCTGCTCGTTGCGGTACCCCGTCCGACTATAAGAGGCAGGTGAGGAACCACCTCGTGCGTCGGTTGGACATGCTACTAGAGGCCAGGTCGGCGCTAGGAGCCGGATTGGCGAGCCGCTGTGTCCAGCGCTATAAAATCCGCTTCATCGAGAGCGATGCTTGCCGCCTCTACGTTTTCCTCAAGATGCTTTACCTTGGAGGTTCCCGGTATCGGCAACATCACAGGGCTGCGTTTGAGCACCCACGCCAGAGCAATCTGGCTTGGCGTCGCGTCGTACCTCTTGGCCAATCTGTCGAGGATGGACCCTGGACGGGCAAGCTCGCCTGCGGCCAGCGGGTACCACGGTATGAAGCCAATGCCCTCGCGCTCGCAGTAGTCAAGCACGTCCTCGCTGGCGCGATCGACGAGGTTGTAGCGGTTCTGGACCGTCGCGACGGGAAAGACCTTTCGGGCGGCCTTTATGTCTTCAACCGAAACTTCGCTTAGGCCGGCATGGGCAATGATGTCCTGATCCAGGAGCATCTTGACCGCGCCGAATTGCTCGTCGCGAGGAACCTTCGGGTCTATGCGATGCAATTGCCACAAATCGATCCGGTCGACACGGAGTTTCTTGAGGCTGCCTTTCGCGCGCTCGAGAAGATAGTCCGGCCGCCCGTTTGGCGTCCAGAGATCCGGTCCTTCGCGGGTCAGCCCTGCCTTGGTCGCGATCAGCAGCCCCTTGTAAGGATGCAGCGCTTCGCTGATGAGTTCTTCCGAAACGTCGGGGCCGTAGGAATCTGCCGTGTCTATGAAGTTGACCGCGATCTCGGGCAGGCGACGCAGGGTTGCCAGTGCTCCGGCCTTGTCCGCAGGCGGTCCCCATATGCCGGGTCCGGTAATGCGCATGGCGCCGAAGCCGAGACGGTTGATCGCGATGCTACCGATCGAAAATTGGCCCGATGCAGCCGCTGAGATCGTGGAATTGCCTGGCACTGATCTTCTCCCGATTGCCTGTTAGGTGGATTTGCTCGGGCCTTAAGTGGAGCGGGCAGGGAGCAATGCAAGTCAGGACTGTTCAGACTTGACCGTGCGCCCGGAGATCAGACGCAGCCACGGCGGCAGGTGGAAAGCGCACATCAGCAGGTACATCATGGCCATGCCATCCATGGGAAAGACATCCTGCATTGCGGAGCAGATTGTCTCTGCTCCGCCGCTTGCCATGGTGACAACCGCCATGATGGCGAAGGTGGGCGCTGCCGCAATACACAGCCAGTCGGCGATGTTTGCTGCATTGTCGGCCGGCTTCTCGACCGATGCGCTGCGCCTTGTCTGGTCGGAGGAAAGCATCGGCTCTACCTCCGGCCGTATTCGTCATGATGCCGCCACCAGATACCTTGCTCATTGCGGCCGAAGGGCGCGCGGTCGAGCCATTGATACACGCCCCAAATACCGTCCAGGCCGCGGGCATAGCTGGAGTAGGTGTGGTAGACCACGCCGTCCTCGAGCACGAAGGCGCTGAGGCCCGGCCTGTCGCGCGTATAGGTGGCGATGTCGGTTCCAGTCATCGCGGCGATCTGGCCGACCGGGGTCTCGCTGCCGCGCAACTTCCATTCCTGTACGGTTTCGCTCTCCTGCGGCCCCGGTGCCGGCGGTTCACGCCGGTAGTTATATTCTATCCCGCCTTCGCGCTGTTGCTGCTGGCTAAACAAAACGCTGAAGTCGTGGTTGAAATCGCTACCGAAGGAAGAGGCCCAGTCGAAGGTCCATCCCATCCGCTCTTTGAAGGCCTGTAGTTTGGGAAGCAGCGCGCGGGAAACGGCGGTGAAGGCGACGTCATGGTTCTCGAGGTGAACGACAACGCCGTTGAAGCCGTCCGCGATCGAGGAGCAAGAGGGGCATCCGGCTGTATAGTCAGGACCGAACATGAAGTGGTAGATGAGCAGTTGCGAGCGGCCCTTGAAAAGGTCGGCCAGCGAAGCGCTGCCGCTGTCGGTCACGAACCTGTAGTCCTTGTCGATCCGTACCCACGGCAGTTCCTGACGGCGTTGTGCCAGCATGTCGCTGCGACGGGTCAGTTCCTTCTCTTCTGCGAGCAGGTCGAGCCGCGCCGCAAGCCATTCTTCGCGTGTGCCTGTCATGTGCATCGTCATCATACTTCTCCTCTTGGTGCCTGTTGACGTAGCATGCCGCTCCTTGCGGCTGCTTGGTGATCGTGAGCAGACTAGGACCGCAGTGGGCGAGGGTGGGAGTTACAAGTTTGACGGGATTTCGATGGACTCGATGATCATCGCCGCGGCGAGGCTGCTTGCGACAGGCGATCTTCTCGGTGCGCTGAAGAGGGTGGCGCTGCGGAATGACGCGCCCGCGCTCGCCCTTCGCGGCATCGCGATGGCCCAGCTCGGGGATCTCGCGAGGGCAAAGGTCCTGCTGAAGACGGCTGCCCGTGCGTTTGGGCCAAGGGAGCCGGTCGCACGGGCGCGCTGTCTCGTCGCCGAGGCGGAAATCGCTCTGGTCTCGCGCGATCTAACCTGGCCTGCCAAGACACTCAGCTCCGCGCGGGAAGTGCTCGAAGCGCATGATGACCGCTTGAACGCCGCACATGCGCGACATCTCGAAGCCAGGCGGTCGCTGCTCATCGGCCATCTCGACGAAGCCGAACGGCTGCTCGCCGGGGTCGATCCAACACCGCTCCCGCCGCCCTTGCGAACGGCGAACGAGCTTGTCGTCGCAGGGATCGCCATCCGCCGGCTCCAGACGGGCGTTGCGCGCGCGGCACTGCTCCGGGCGGAAAATGCGGCGAGGGAGGCGGGAATCCCCGCGCTTCGTGCGGAGGTCGAAGGGGTCTCCGAGGTTCTGAAGGCGCCGGCGGCGCGACTGACCAGCCGCGGCGAGGAGCGGTTGCTGCTGCTGCAAGAAGTCGAGACAGTCCTGTCGTCCGGCACGCTTGTCGTCGACGCGTGCCGCTACGTCGTGCGGGAGGGCGACGCGTTCGTGTCGCTGACAACGCGCCCGGTCTTGTTCGCGCTCGCCCGTGCACTGGCGGAGAGTTGGCCGGCGGATGTATCGAGGAACGTGCTCGTTGCCCGTGCATTCAGGGCGAAGGATGCCGATGAATCGCATCGCGCCAGGTTGCGCGTCGAAATCGGGCGGCTGCGCGGCGAGCTTCACCGCATAGCAGATATCAAGGCAACCAAGGACGGCTTTGTGCTCGCGCCGCGGCGTGCCGACCAGGTGGTCATCCTGGCTCCACCGGTCGAGGAGCAGCATGGTGAGATCCTTGCTTTTTTGGCCGATGGGGAGGCCTGGTCGAGTTCGGCGCTGGCAATCGCGATTGGTGCGAGCGCGCGCACCGTGCAACGCGCGCTTGATGCCCTCGCTGAAACGGGCAAGGTGCAGTTTTTCGGACGAGGACCAGCACGCCGCTGGACTATCCCGTCACTACCGGGATTCCCGTCAACTTTGTTACTCCCAGGTCCACTGCCCAACGACTAGGATAAGCCCATGAAACACTCCCAAGCTGAAATCCTTCGTGAATATGGCCCCTTTCCAGATGTGAAGCAGGTGGGCGGCGTGACCTTTGACGGTCGGAATGTCTGGTTCGCGTCCGGCGACAGGCTGAATGCCCTCGATCCCGATGTCGGTGAGGTCGTGAATACGATCGCCGTTGCGGCACACGCCGGAACGGCTTTCGATGGGCGCTATCTTTTCCAGATTGCCGAGGACAGGATCCAGAAGATCGACCCGAAGACCGGCGAGATAGTCTCGACGATTCCGGCCCCCGGCAATGGCGGTGATTCCGGGCTCGCCTGGGCGGAGGGAACGCTTTGGGTCGGAGAGTATCGCGGCCGGAAGATCCATCAGATTGATCCCGAAACCGGCGCTGTCCTTCGCAGTATCGAGTCCAACCGTTTTGTTACCGGGGTGACCTGGATCGGCGATGAGCTCTGGCATGCCACCTGGGAGGGCGACGAAAGCGATATCAGGCACATTGAACCAGAGACCGGGCAGGTCCTGGAACGGGTCGAGATGCCGGCTGGTATCGGTGTATCGGGACTTGAGTCCGATGGCGCGGACCGGCTGTTTTGCGGCGGTGGAAACAGCGGCAAGATCCGGGCCGTCCGCCGGCCGAAATAGTCAGACCGTGCTCGCGCATGTGCGCGGTCGGCGCGGGAAACCGCGAGTTCGGCCTGTGACTAGTCCAATGTCCTGCGGAAGCGGCGCACGGCGATGAACATGGCGACCGCCATCAGGCAGGCCAGGGCAGTGGTGTCGTAGGCAAGGGTCTGGATGCTGGCGCCCTTCAGCATGATTGCCCTGACGATCCGGATATAGTGGGTCAGCGGTAGTGCCTCACCGATCCATTGCGCCCATTGCGGCATGCCGGCGAACGGAAACATGAACCCAGACAGCAGGATATTCGGCAGGAAGAACATCATCGCCATCTGCATCGCCTGCAGCTGATTGGCCGCAATCGTCGAGAAGGTGTAGCCGATCGACAGATTGGTGATGACGAAGAGCGCGGTTGCGGCCGCGAGCGAAGCCGGGCTGCCGAGGATTGGAACGCCGAACACAAACAGGCCGGCCGTGATAATGAGCAGCGACTGGATGAGGCCGATCAGCACATAGGGCGCGATCTTGCCCAGCATGATTTCCAGCGGCTTGATCGGCATGGAAAGCAGGTTTTCCATGGTGCCGCGTTCCAATTCCCGGGTGACCGAAAGAGCCGTGAAGATCAGCAGCGTCATCGTCAGGATCGTGCCGAGCAAGCCGGGCACGATATTCAAAGTCGACGAACCGGCCGGATTGTAGCGCCGGTGCTGGACGATCGAGAATGCGGGCCTGGTCGGCTCGGAGAACTCGACCTGGCGGTCATTGGCGAGCGCCGACGTCACGATGCCTGATAGCGCACCCAGCGCCGAGCTCGATGCGACCGGATCGGTGGCATCGGCCGCGACCAGTAGCGAGGGCGTGTCGCCGCGCCGAAGCGAGCGTTCGAACCCTTCCGGAATTTCCACGACGAACAAAGCCCTGCCGGATTCCAGAAGCGAATCCATGTCTTCGGCTCGGGTAACGACAGAGCGGATCTGGAAGAAATCGGTGTTCTCGAGGGCGGCCAAAATAGATCGGCCGACATCCGTGTTCTCGCGCATCAACACAGCGGTCGGCAGATTGTGCGGCGTCGTGTTGATCGCAAAGCCGAACAAGAACAACTGCATGATCGGCAAGGCGACCATCGTCGCCAACGTTATGCGGTCGCGGGTCATCTGGATGAATTCCTTGATGGTCATCGCCCAGAAGCGCCCGAATGAGATGCCGTTGCGGTTTGCCGGTCGCGTCGTCATTGGAAATTATCCTCCGCGCGACGCATCAGGTCGATGAAGGCATCTTCCAACGTCGCTTCACCCTTTTGCCACTTGAGGTCGGGCCGTTCGCGATAAGGCGCGATTGCCTTTTCGAGCGCCTTCGGATCGCGGCCGGCAACATGCAGGCTGGTCCCAAACGGTGCCATCATGTCGATGCCCGGCACATTCTCAAGTTCGGACTGGAGACGATGCACCTCGGGCCCGGAGACGGTCCATGTCACGAGGCCGGTGCCGGCAATCACCTCGTCCACCGTTCCCTGCGCCAGCAGTTTGCCGTAGGCGATATAGGCGATCTCGTGGCAGCGCTCGGCCTCGTCCATGTAGTGGGTGGAGACCAGGACAGAGAGGCCGTCAGCGGCGAGGGCGTGGATCTCGTTCCAGAAGTCGCGGCGGGCTTTGGGGTCGACACCGGCGGTCGGCTCATCGAGGAGGAGTAGCGCCGGTTCGGGCAGGATACAGGCGCCGAGCGCGAGACGCTGTTTCCAGCCGCCCGAGAGCTCCCCCGCAAGCTGCTGTTCGCGGCCCTTCAGGCCAAGGCGGTCTATGGCGGCGCTTGCCTTGCCGCGGGCATCGGCCAGACCGTAGACGCGGGCGACGAACTCGAGGTTTTCCCGGATCGACAGATCCTGATAAAGCGAAAACTTCTGAGTCATGTAGCCGACACGGCGGCGAATACGATCGCTCTCGGTCAGGATGTCGAAGCCAAGACATGTGCCATTGCCGCTGTCTGGCGTCAGCAGACCACAGAGCATACGGATTGTCGTGGTCTTGCCGGAACCGTTGGGGCCAAGAAAGCCGTGGATGCGGCCCTTCTTGACCGTCATCGACACGTCATCGACCACCTTTCGGCTGCCGAAACTCTTGGTGAGGTGATGGACGTCGATGACGGTCTCCGGAGCATCGACGGCGATGGCTGTGTCGCTCATGGTCGCGCTCCCGCGGTGACATCCACCGGCTGGCCAGGACGCAGCGCCGTGGGATCGGTCGGGATCGCCTCGACGCGGTAGACGAGTTTGGCACGCTCATCGAGGCTGTAGATTACCGGCGGCGTGTATTCGGCGTTCTTTGAGATGAAGCTGATCGTCGCGTCGGTCGGCTGGCATGCGCTGCATGCAACGCGGATCGGCTGGCCCAGCGAGAAAAGCGCAAGCTCGGTTTCGGGTACGAAGAAGCGGACACGGATGTTCTCCGGCGGCAGGAGCGCCACGATCGGCCGGCCGGCAGGGACGACCTCACCCGCGCGATAGTAGATGGTCTCGATACTGCCTGTTGCCGGCGCCGAGACGAAGCGACGGGAGAGCGCGGCTTCCGCAGCGGCGAGATCGGCCTTTGCGACCGCGACTGCTTCCCTCGACTGGCGCAGCGTTTCGATGCGGGCAGGCAGGTTGGCGAGCGTGATCTGGCCGCGGACATTATCGAGGACGGCACGGTTGGCGGCTTCGGTGGCCGTCGCCGTATCGAGGTCCGCCTTTGTCGCGGTGCCGCGCTGGACCAGCACCCGGGTGCGGTCGAGCTCCTGTGCGGCAAGCTCCAGCCGGGCGATCGCCTCACGTTCGCTCGCGCGCAGTACATCGATCTCTTCCGGTCGCTTTTGCGCGGCCTCGGCGAGTTCCAGTTCTGCCTGCAGGCGCGCCAGCGAAGCGCGTGCGGAGCCGACGGCTGCCTCCTCGCTCCGCGAATCCAGGCTGAAGAGCGGCGAACCGGGCGCAGTCGCCTGGCCTTCGACGACGTCGAGCTTGACCAGCCGCCCGCCGGTGTCGGCGCCGATGAAAAGTGTGTCGGCCTCGACCCACCCCTGGTAGGCACGTTGAGACCTGTCAGAAAACAGGAGGGGCAGAGCGGCAAGTGCCGCGGCGGCCACGAGAGCGACGGTAAGGATTCGTCTCATATCGCGCCTCCTTGGGGCACGAAGAGCGTGTCGAGGAATGTGTCGAATAGCTTCTGCGCGTGGAGGTGCTCGTAGCCTTCGAAGAGCGTCGCCCAGACGATCGACATCAAAGCAGGCGCCATAACCAGTTGCGGAACGTCTGCGACGGCGGGATTGCGCAGTTCACCGCGTGCGGCGGCGCGGGCAAGCACGATCCGCAGGATCGCTAGACCCTTGGTGATGATCTCGCGGTAATAGAATTCGGTCACGACAGGGAACATCGGTCCTTCCGCGAGGATCAACCGCAGAAGGTGCCGGCGCTCTGTCTCCAAAACCTCGCGTTTGAAGATGGAATAGAACATCGCAACGGCGGCCCGCGCCGGGATCGCATCCTTCTCAACCATGCCGCCGACCTCGCCGAGGATCGGCGAGGCGATGCCGGAGACGAGATCGATGAACAGCCGCTCCTTGTCGGGAAAATGCAAGTACACCGTGCCCTTGGCGATGCCCGCCCGCGCCGCGACGTCCTCCATGCGGGTCGCCGCGAAACCGCGCTCCGCAAAGCAGGCGAAGGCGGCGGCGAGGATCTCGGCGCGGCGCTGCTCGGGGTCTCGTTTCTCCCGCTTTCTCTCTGCCATTCTCTTGCATCCAATTATGACTGACTGGACAGTCATTAACGCAACGTGCGCTTTTTCGCAAGCCGAGTCCGATGTGAAGCGGCCCTACGATGATGACGACGAACGGACATTCCGCGCTAAGGGGGCGAGGGCCTCATGATGGGGCGTCCTCACTCCAGACCGTCAACCGGTAGCGTCTTCGGAACGTGGCCATCGTCTCCTCACGACGGAGATGCGGATCGTCGACGACGGATCGCGTTTGTTGCCATTTCTCGTCAGCAGGTATCAACTGCGCCAGGCAGACACGAAAGAGGTTCAATTTCCATGATCGTTCAGGCCTGTATCAACGGCGCGCGGCCAATCGACTATCATCCGCAATTGCCTGTCACGGTTGAAGCAATCGCACGGGATGCCGCCGCCGTGGTCGCTGCCGGTGCCGCGGAACTCCACATTCATCCGCGTGCCGTTGACGGAAAGGAAAGTCTCGGCGCTGTTGATGAGACCATTGCTGCGGTTCGGGGCTCCTGTCCGGGTTCGTTTCTCGGCATATCCACCGGTGCCTGGATTGAAGGCGACGCGCACCGCACCCTTGAGGCCATTCGTTGCTGGAGTGTCCTGCCCGACTATGCGTCGGTGAACCTCTCGGAGGACGATGCCCCCGCCGTCATGGCATTGCTCCGCGATAAGGGAGTTGGGATTGAAGTCGGGTTGGCGTCAGTCGCGGATGCGGAGCGGTACATCGGACTTGAAGCCCATGAGCGCGTTTTGCGCATCCTCATCGAACTTGACAACGAACAGGACCTGAGGGGCGCTTTCGATGTCGCGGAGGGGATCGTCGGCACGCTACAGCGTGGGAATGTGCAGCGGTCCGTCCTGATGCATGGCTTCGACGCGACCGTCTGGCCGTTTGTCCGGCTGGCGAAGGAACGACGCTATTCCACCCGCGTCGGCCTGGAAGATGGAAAGCTCCTTCCCAGCGGGATGATCGCCGCGAACAATGCCGAGCTTGTTGCGGCGGCCGTCGAGATCTTTAGCAGCGAGAGCTGATCCTCGAGCCCGTGCCGCGAGCGCCCGCTCAACGCGGGCAGCTGGCGATGTATCGCCGACCGTAACGGTCACGGAAGTAGCACTGACCAGGCCGCCCAGCGACGTTGCCAATGACCGCGCCAGTGGCACCGCCGATCGCTGCGCCCACGGCGGCACCGCGCACGTTGCCGGTCGCCACGCCACCGATGACCGCGCCGGAGGCTGCACCAATTCCCGCGCCTTGCTCGGTGGGCGTGCATCCGGCAATCGTGGCCCCTGCCAGAAGCAGCAAAATCGACGTGCGTTTCATCTCGCTTTCCTTCCTGTTCGATTTAATTCGCGCGAGGGTAGATAGAGGGATTTCGGAAAAGACAATTGTTGCTTTTAGTTCGCCGCCAAGCCTGCTTCGTTCGATCAATCGACCGCTGGTATCTCCATTGCCTATTGGACCGCTTGCTCCAATTAAGATTGGGTTTCAACCAAAAGCAGGGTCCCATCATGAACGAGCGTGAAGAGAAAATCCGTCGTCGTGCTTATGAAATCTGGGAGCAGGAGGGGCGCCCGCACGGCCAGGATATGAAACACTGGCTACAGGCGTTCAAGGAATTCGGCCAGCAGGCAGACAATGCAAGCAAGCCGACGGCCAAGGCCAAATCCGCCAAGCCGCGCGCCGCGCCGAAACCCGCTGCCGACAAGCCTACGGCGAAGAAGACAAAGGCGGCCGCGATCGCGATAACGGCTGCGCCCGGAGACAAGCCCCGTCGCACGCGTTCTCCAAAGTCCGTCACGACACACTAATCGTCAGCGCCTTCCCCGCCCGGGCCAACGTGGTTTGACACAGGGCGTTCGGATGTCGGGCGCAGCTGTTGGACTTTGCGCAACTGGGCGGCGAAGACGACCGTGATCATCAGCGGCCTTCGCCTCGGAGCAAGTCACGCCAAAACCTTGGCCTCGACCGCGGCTGCGACAAAGGCATCTCTGGCGGCTTCCAGGTGTGCAAGGTGGTTCATGGCTTCCACGCACCGACGCTTCGCCGCCTCAACGTGCATGCTGCTTTGGAGTGGCCACCTGTGCTCCAGATAGTCAACAGCTTCAGCCGGACCATGAATATGTTCAGAGGGGCGCGTTCCAATCCGGATAGCCACCGGTGCGGCCCACCTTGGTTCGGTTGCATGGCTGATCGTGTTCATGATGAACCTCCTTTCTGCCAACAAACGATAAGCGGGATGTAGGTGTTCGCGGGAGCCGTTCAACACCTATCCCGCCCTCAAGACGATGCCTCGACAACATATTGATGCGAGGCTGTTTCGGCAGCCAACTCGACGCGAGTCAGTGGACACTTGGCAGTCTTGCCGATACGGCGAAGTCCTTCGCCACAAGTTCGCTGATTGCGATCAGAACCTCTTCAGCGGTAAAGCCGGATGCTATCGTCGTTCGGATCAGATCCTGAAGATCTGGCTCGATCACCTCCCGGCAGTCTTCGAGTCGTTCGTCCGAAACAGTCAAGCTATGCAGTTCTTCCATAATCGACCCTTTCTTGGGGTGGAATGCCGCCGAGGACTCCCGGCGGTCATCTTATAAAGTTATCGGCCCGATGAGCGGTGCTTGGGCGAGGCCAGGAGACCTTCGCGCTGCAACTTCTTGCGGTTGGCCTTGCGTTGTCTGGCGATCGCCTGTGCTCGTTCGCGCACGCGTCGCTCCGATGGCTTCTCGTAAGCCCGGCGTTCCTTCATTTCGCGGAAAACACCCTCGCGCTGCATCTTCTTTTTCAATGCGCGCATGGCCTGTTCGACGTTGTTGTCTCTGACAATGACCTGCATCTTTTTCTCCTTGTTGTTGCGATTGAGTGCCTCTCAGCCAAGCTGCTCGGCGATCAGCTCCTGCAGCTCACGACGGGTGAGAAGGCAGGGGTAAGGTTTCCAGTTCTTGTCCGGGCGGCGAGCGGCGTCATCGCGCTCGCGCGGACTCGCCGCTGGGGCGGCGGCGGTAATGGGTTTGTTCAATTGAAGTCCTTTGCCGCACTGGCGGCATGCTCGACATGGCGACCTTTGTTTCCATCACGCAGACCGGAGGAAACGCAGTGAGATGGGACGCACGATGCGTCGACCATGTCAGGTTCGAATTTTTCGGGTGACCGCCATAAGATGGGAACGCGAGCGATGCGTTGCAAGGCTTCGTTGCGTCATACGCCCGTCGCCTACGCCGTCGACGCTGCTTGCTCTATGTTGCGGGCGACATTGCGGCCAAACTCTGAGAGGGCGTCTCTAAGCGTCGGTCCGCTGAGATTTTGGTTGGGATTTTGGCGAGGTCACCGCAAAACAGACGATGTGAGTTTTGCAGTGACCTCTTGATGACTAGGAAATGTAATCATCCAAGCACATGCTACCTGAAGTATGGAAATAGGGAATTTATCACATACGGTAATCCACATGAACTTTGGGAGCTGTCACCTGTTTCGCGGATGTCCGCTATGAACCTTTCGGGGAATGCCGGGCTCGAATGGTGATCCGCCGTTCGTAGCCGACCCCAATTCGGATGATGCTCTTTCCGCTGCGGGTCAGGATGTCCCAGGTCCGAATTTTCGAAGAAAGCCGCGGCGACTGTCTCGGTCCTACTGGCGCCGAGTGATCTTCGCAATTTTCCGCGACGCATACATCGCATCCGATTAAATCGCAAATGTATTGACCTCGCGATCCTGTTTGTGTACTTAAAGCGCATCCGAGTTATTCGTGTACGAAGTAAATCAACAGAAAGGGACTTTGCTATGAGGCAAGGGAAAAGGTTCATGGAGCCAGCCGTCGATGCCGTGCAAACCGATGAACGCGCGATGGGCGGCCAACACCCAAACGCGCCCCAGGCCTATAGTGAGTTTTCGCGAGTGCTTGACCCGTCTATCTATGAGGCGCTGCCCGACGATTGGCTGGTCGGCATAACAGACGTCGTCGGTTCGACGTCCGCGATCAAGTCCGGGCGCTATGAAGACGTCAACTATGCCGGCGCATCGGTGATTGCCGCGGTTGGGAATGCCTGGGGCGACTTTGATTTCCCCTTTGTGTTTCGCGGAGACGGTGCGGCATTCGCGCTGCCACCGCAGGGGATCATGACCGCGACATCAGCGTTGCGGCAGGTTGTCGCCTTTGCCAAGACCAATCTCAACCTTGCTCTCCGGGCCGGCCACCTGTCCGTGGGCGAGATACGTGCCAACGGACGCGACGTGCGCGTCGCGCGCTACGCCGCCTCTGAAGACGCGACTTACGCGATGTTTGCCGGCGGCGGTCTCAAGTGGGCAGAGCGGCAAATCAAGAACGGCCGATATCTGGTGAAGCCAGGCAGCTACACAACCGAGCCCGATCTGACCGGCCTGAGCTGCGATTGGGAGCCGTTTCCGAGCCAGAGGGGCGAGATCCTGTCGCTACTGGTCGAGCCATCCGAGGGCCGGAGCCCCGAAGCCTTCGCGGCATTGGCGAAGTGCGTGCTTTCCGTTCTCGACGCCGGCACGCGGCAAGCCCATCCCCTGTCGCGGGATACCGCCATCACCAAGGACAGGGCGAGGTCGGTCAACCTCGAAACCTGGTTGGCGGTCGCCTCCAACTCAGACTTCCGCAAATTTGACGATGGCCTGCGTCTAACGTTGGATTGCACACGCGAACAGATTGAAGCGGTCGAAGCCATCCTGGTTGCAGCAAAGGCGCGGGGTGAGGTCAACTTCGGACTGCATCGCCAATCTCACGCGCTCATGACCTGCTTCGTGCCTTCGGGCAAACCAGATTCGCATCTGCACTTTCTGGACGGCATGGGTGGCGGATACGCCAAGGCGGCCGAGATGATGGAGGCAAATGAGCTTCCGATGGTGTCAGCTCGCTAGGGTAAACGCTGCCCGACGCGCGTCCCATTCAGGAGAATTGCCGGCGTACTGCCACTGCAGCCCCTAACCGTGGCTGCGCGCTAGATGGACGTTCGGGCGGAGAGAGGATGTGGCGCGCCGCGCTGGCACCTCAACCACGCCGGGCGGCTTCGATCACCGCAACGTCAATCTTCTTCATGGTCATCATCGCATCAAAAGCACGCTTTGCCTGATCACCGCCTGCCGCAAGCGCGTCGGTCAGGATGCGCGGTATGATCTGCCAGGACACACCCCACTTGTCCTTGCACCAGCCACACTCGCTCTCTTGACCGCCATTGCCGACAATGGCGTTCCAATAGCGGTCGGTCTCCGCCTGATCCTCCGTTGCGATCTGAAATGAGAAGGCTTCGGTCTGCTTGAATACTGGACCGCCATTCAAGGCGATGCACGGAATGCCCGCAACCGTGAATTCGACAACCAATACATCTCCCTGCTTGCCGTCTGGATAGTCTCCAGGTGCGCGAATGACGGCGTCCACTGCGCTATCGGGAAAAGTTTCGGCGTAAAACCGGGCGGCAGCCTCACCATCTTTGTCGTACCACAGGCAGATCGTGTTCTTTGCCATTGCGCGGGTCCTTTCGGTCTCCGTTTCGGATCTCCTTCCTCAGATAAGGGGCAACCCGTCTTTCTCCACCCTATGCAGGCGATTTCACGCGCGCAGTTGCCAAGCGCCATGCCAATCGCCGGGATGGAAGTTCTCCTTGGTGGCATCTGCACCTGAGGCGGCGGAGCGCCGAATACATCGACGCTCACGGGCGCAGTAGAGATCAATCCTTTGCCGATCCGTCCTGCGTTGCCTTCAGGAGGTTGTTGCGCAGGCGTACCACGGATTTCTGCACGACTGGGAAGTCCTCTCCGAGGCCGGTCGCATCGACCAGTGGCGCGCCGGGATCCGCAGCGACAAGGTCGCGTCCAGCCGCCGTCAGGCTCAATCGTACCTGCCGCTCATCAGCGGGATCGCGTTTGCGGCGGATATAGCCCAGAGATTCAAGTTTTTTGAGCATGGGGGTCAGCGTGTTCGATTCCAGGAATAGCTTTTCGCCCAGTGTTCCGACCGTCTGGTCGTCTTTATCGGAGAGGGCAACCAGCGCGATGTATTGAGTGTAGGTCAGGTTCAGCTGGTCCAGGATCGGCTTGTACGCACGGCCGAAGGCCAGGTTTGCGGAATAGACCGCGAAGCATAGGAAGTTCGAAAGCTTGTTGTTCTTGCTGTCGGCCTCGCCGGAAACGGGCGCCTCTGTCTCCAGGGTTTTGGCGGTTTTGGATGCGGACATGGGAGATCCTACTCGGTTGCTTTTCGCTTCTCTCTATATAAATCGCATCCGATTAAATCGCAATGGTATTGACGACACCTTTCGAGCAACATATTTAGATCGCATTCGATTAAAGCGGATGCGAATGAAAAGCTGACCCGAAAGGATTTTACGATGACTGAGAAGCTCCTCTTTACCGGCAAGACCCATAACAAGGGTGGTCGCGACGGTTTCACACGCAGCAGCGATGGCGAGCTGGATCTTCGCCTGTCGCAGCCGCACCCGGCTGCCGAACGCCTTTTTGGCGCCGCATGGTCTGCTTGTTTCATTGGCGCCATCGAGCTCGCTGCAGCCCAGAGAAAGATCAAGCTGCCCGTCGAGCCCGAGATCGACACGGAAATCGATCTGAACGCCGACGGCGGATCCTTTTTTCTGCGCGCGCGGCTCAACGTCAGCCTGCAGGGCATCGACCGAGATGTCGCAGAGGAACTGATCCACGCAGCGCACGAGATCTGCCCGTACTCCAAGGCAACGCGCGGCAATATCGACGTGGCGCTCAATCTCATCTGAACGGATGAAGAACGCGCCCGGCGCAGCGCTACATCGGCGCCGGCCCTGCTGAGGTAAACTCATGTGACGTTCCGGCAATCCGCCGGAGCACCCAAGGAGAAACAGGAATGCGTGATGTCGTCGAATTGCAGTTCGATCTCACCCCTCCCACACAAGAACAGATGCAGCAGCTTGTGGCGGATCTCAGTGAGGACGACCGTCATCTGCTCTTGGAGCATGGCGAGGAGGCGCCGTTTTGTGGCGTCTTCCTCCACGAGCGACGCGAGGGGCTCTATACTTGCCGCCTCTGCGGTCTTCCCCTGTTCAAGGCCGTTTCCAAATTCGAAAGCGGGACAGGCTGGCCGAGCTTCACTGCGCCTGCCGCCAAGGATCACCTGCGGCGCATTCGCGATACCCGCTACGGCATGGTCAGAACAGAGATCGTTTGCGCACGCTGCGGCGCGCATCAGGGGCACGTCTTTCTCGACGGCCCGCCTCCGACAGGCGAGCGCTTCTGCATAAATTCAGGGTCGCTCGAGTTCACGCCGAAAGGGCAGCCGCTCCCTGACAAGCTTGGACGCGGTCGTCCCGAGGGCGAGCTTGCGCGGTAGTTGCGGGTTCGATAACTCAGACGATCGGCGCCAGCGTTAGGCGGTTATTAACGCTGGCGCACGACTTCACCTTCATTTGCGAGCAAATGGAGCGCGGGTCCGCCCACTGGTGATTGCGCTATGCGCAGGTCCGTCTATCTTGGCCCTGAGTGCTCAAGCGCAGTGCAACCGGGGTAGGGATCATGAAAGCCGCCTTCCACAAGACCTTGACGATCCTCGTCGCTTTAGCGCCGTCGGTGGCCTCAGCTCAGTCAGGCGGCTGGCAATCCGACGGCAGAGGGACGAGCACCTGGCAAGTGTCGCCATCGGAAGGCACCTGCAACGTCAGCCAAGCGCAAAACAGGGCACGGCGAGCAGGTATCCGTCGGACTGACCTGGTCTATCGCGACGAGAACGTCGTGACGCTGAGAGGGCTGACCGAGTGGGGTGAACGCCGCGATATCACCTTTGCCAACATTCGAGGATGTCCTGAGATCGGCTTTCAGGATCTGCAACCGAGCCAACCCAGGCGCTGAGGTTAACCACGACCGTTGACCGGACGCCGGTCCCTCGAGGTAATTGAGCGCGACGGTTCCTCAGGCTGGGTAACGCTGTAGCCATGCTGCCAGCCTATAAAATGCTTGTGACCTGATGTTGGGGCAGCAAATAATCTTCGTGACGCGCTGCGGTCGTTTTGCACGTCGCTCCATCGCGGTCTCGCCCGACCTGCGTCGAATTCCGTATGCTACCGTAAAATACGTTGGTGCCGTGGACCGAATGGACTTATGCTGCATGTGCGAACAAAGCGCATGAATGACGGTGCGGTTAACTATTCACAGTGCAGACGCAGATCGCGAATACACTCCGAGCATAAGTCTTTGACCTCTCGCCGAGAGGGTGAACGAGGAGATTTGGCATGCGGTACCCTTCGTATCTTCCGACAGCTGATTTCGCCACTCACTTCGGTCCTGCGGGCTTCTTTTTCGACTATGCCATGGATGCCACGCAGCGCAGCGTGCTGTTCTGGGATGTCATGCGAAAGCGCGGCAACCAATATCGGGCTCACGCCGAAGCGACGGCGCCGCATGTACTGAGCTTCACGCCGGAGATCGTCATTGATGGACGTTCCCTCCCGAGACCCGTCAACTACGCGCTGGTTCGGATCGTCCCGCCCAAGGGGATCGAGGTTGACGACACGCGCCGGCCGTTCGTTGTCGTCGATCCGAGAGCCGGACACGGGCCCGGCATCGGCGGCTTCAAGGCGGACAGCGAGATCGGTGTCGCGCTCAAGGCTGGGCATCCTTGCTATTTCATCGGCTTCCTCCCACAGCCAGTGCCGGGGCAGACGATCGAAGACATTGCGCAGGCCGAGGCTGCTTTTCTTGTAAAGGTGATTTCCCTGCATCCTCAGGCGGACGCCAAGCCCTGTGTGATTGGAAATTGCCAGGCCGGATGGGCCGTCATGATGCTGGCCGCCATGCGCCCGGAACTGTTCGGCTCGGTCATCATTGCCGGCGCGCCGCTGTCCTATTGGGCCGGCGAACGCGGCAAATACCCGATGCGCTACTCGGGTGGGTTGCTCGGCGGCAGCTGGCTGACGGCGCTTACCAGCGACCTCGGACACGGGCAGTTCGACGGCGTATGGCTGGTGCAGAATTTCGAGAACCAGAACCCGGCCAACACGCTCTGGACCAAGCAGTACAACCTCTACTCCAAGATCGACACCGAGGCGCCGCGCTATCTCGGCTTCGAAGAGTGGTGGGGCGGGCACGTCAGCCTGAATGCCGAAGAGATCCAATTCATCGTGGACGAGCTCTTCGTCGGCAATAATCTGGCGGCGGGCCGCATAAAGACATCGAATGGCGAGGCGATCGACCTACGCAATATTCGCGCGCCGATCGTCGTCTTCTGCTCGAAAGGGGACAACATCACGCCGCCCGCGCAGGCGCTCGGCTGGGTGCTGGACCTCTACGACGATGTGAACGAGATACGTTCGCACGGGCAGACGATCGTCTACACGGTACATGAAACGATCGGCCATCTCGGGATCTTCGTGTCTGCGAGCGTTGCCCGCAAGGAGCACGGCGAGTTCTCCAGCAATATCGACCTGATCGATGCGCTGCCGCCCGGTCTCTACGAAGCGACCTTCGAAGCAAGGACAGACGAGACCATCGGCGGAGACCTGGTCGAGGGCGATTGGATCATGCGATGCGAGGCAAGAACGCTCGACGATATCCGTGAGCTCGGTTGCAATGACGCCGAGGACGATCGCCGCTTTGCGACCGTCGCAAAGGTCTCGGACATCAACCTGTCGCTCTACAAGACGTTCCTCCAGCCTTTCGTCCGCGCCATGGTGCCCGACTGGGCGGCGGAACAATTGCGGGCAACGCACCCGCTGCGGCTGCAATATGAGCTCTTCTCCGACGTTAATCCCTGGATGGCGCCGATTGCGGATCTCGCTGTCGAGGTGGCGGACGAACGTCGTCCGGTTCCTGCGGACAATCCGTTTCTGGCCATGGAGCAGGCCGTCTCGCGCCAGATGGTAGCGGGGCTGGACGCCTGGCGCGAGGGGATGGAGGCGCTGAGTGAGGCGACCTTTCTCACTGTTTATGGGTCTCCGCTGCTGCAGGCGGCTGTCGGTATCGATCCGTCCGATGCAACGCCACATCGGCGCGCGGCCAAGACCGGCATGCATGTCCAGATGCTCAAGGCGAGGATCGAGGAACTCAAGGCGCAAATCGGCAACGGCGGGCTTCGGGAGGGCATGGCGCGCAGCCTGCTTTACGTCGCGATGGCGAGTGGCGCAGCCGATGAGCGTGGCTTTGCCGCCATCCGCCGGATGCGGCGCGCCGAGGACGGAATGCCGGCAATGACGCTCAGCGAATTCAAGGCGTTAATCCGCGATCAGTTCTTCATGCTGCTGATCGATGAGGAAGACGCCGTGAACGCGATCCCCCGCCTGCTGCCGGCGGAGGAGGGCGTTCGCCGCCAAGCATTGGATTCGCTTCGGCAGGTTCTGAATGCGCGGGGTCCGCTTTCGGAAGAAGCCGAGAAGCGGTGGCAGAGGATCATCGGGCTCTTCGACGTTGGCAGCGAGACCGTCGCCGAGCCCGTAACGCCGCCGATGAAGCCCACCCCGGTCAAGGCTGTCAGACGCGGGGCTTGAACCCGGTCTTTTCAACATGGAGCAGACGCAGATGCCGGATCTGAACAACGCCAGGGAAGAAGCCGAGGGTCATGAGAAATACGAGCGGCTGATCGCTAAAGCAAAGCAGGTTCCGCGGATGCGAACGGTCGTCGTCCATCCTTGCGATGAGACGTCGCTGCGCGGCGCTGTCGAAGCAGCCGAGGTCGGGCTGATGCATCCGATCCTTGTCGGGCCGGTGGAAAAGGTGCGTGCGGTCGCAAAATCGCACGGCCTCGATATCTCGCCGTTCGAACTGATCGACACGCCGCACAGCGACGCGGCCGCGGCAAAGGCAGTGGAAATCATCCGCGAAGGCGGTGCTGAACTGCTGATGAAGGGCAGCCTGCACACGGACGAGCTCATGCGGGCCGTGACCTCATCAGCCACAGGACTGAGGACAGCGCGGCGGATCAGCCATGTCTTCGTCATGGACGTCCCGCATCATGCGGAAACGCTCTTCATCACCGACGCAGCCATCAACATCGCGCCGGATCTCGACGCCAAGCGGGACATTATCCAGAACGCCATCGACCTTTTCACGCAGATCGGCCTTGGCACGCCGCGGGTGGCGATCCTTTCGGCCGTCGAGACGGTCACGTCGAAGATCCCTTCGACAATCGACGCCGCCGCGCTCTGCAAGATGGCCGAGCGCGGACAGATTACCGGCGGTATTCTCGACGGACCGCTTGCCTTCGACAATGCAATCGACCCGGAAGCGGCGAGGATAAAGGGTATCCACTCTCCGGTTGCCGGCCACGCCGAAATCCTCGTCGTTCCCAATCTGGAAGCCGGCAACATGTTGGCGAAGAACCTCACCTTCCTGGCAAGGGCAGATGCAGCTGGCATCGTGCTCGGTGCGCGCGTGCCGATCATCCTGACATCGCGGGCAGATTCGGTGCGGGCCCGTCTTGCCTCTTGCGCCGTCGGCGTCTTGCTTGCCGATGCGCGCCGCCGCACGGCACCGATACAGGGTGGTTGAGGCCATGGACACCATCCTCGTCGTGAATGCCGGTTCGTCCAGCCTGAAGTTCGAGGTATTTTCGGTCGCGGACTCGTTGGAGCGGCTGATCAAGGGGCAGATGGAGGGGATCGGCACCGCGCCGCACCTGACCGTCAAGAGCGCCGGCGGCGAGCGGCTGGAGAACGAAAATCATCCACCCGAAACCGTTCCCGATCTGCCGGCGGCGATGCGGCTGGTGGGGGAGTGGTTGCGTCAGAGGCAGCAGGGCCGGTTGGTTGCTGTCGGCCACCGGGTTGTTCATGGCGGTCCGAACCATTCACGTCCAGCGCGCATCAATGAGGAGTTGCTCCGCGAATTGGAGCAATACACGCCGCTGGCGCCCTTGCACCAGCCCAACAACCTCGCGCCGATCCGTGTGTTGCTGGAACGCCAGCCGCAGCTTGCACAGGTCGCCTGCTTCGACACCGCCTTTCATCGCGGCCATGACCCAATGACGGACCACTATGCCATTCCGGCGCACTATTTCGACGAGGGTATCCGGCGCTATGGTTTTCACGGGCTGTCCTACGAATATGTGGCCGGACGCCTGGCCGAGATCGCGCCTGACGTTGGCAACGGACGGGTCATCGTCGCGCATCTCGGGAGCGGCGCATCCATGTGCGCGCTGTATAAGGGGCTAAGCGTCGAGAGCACGCTCGGATTCACGGCGCTCGACGGGTTGCCGATGGGCACGCGATGCGGGCAGATCGATCCTGGTGTACTTCTCTACCTGCTCCAGCAGCATGGAATGACGGCACCGCAGTTGCAGGATCTCCTCTACAAGGAGTCGGGCTTCAAGGGGCTTTCCGGCATCAGCAACGACGTGCGCGACCTGCTTGCCAGCGACGACGCCGGCGCGAGGCTCGCGCTCGACCATTTCGTGCATCGCATCGGCCTCAATGCCGGCGCGCTGGTTGCGGCCCTCGGCGGGCTGGACGCCTTCGTGTTTACGGCGGGTGTCGGTGAAAATTCAGCGGTGATGCGCGCCCGGATTGCCAAAAAACTTGGCTGGCTTGGAGCGTCGCTCGACCCAGCACGAAACGAGGCCAGTGAGTTGCTCGTCTCGAGCGACGACAGCAAGGTCGCTCTTTATGTGGTGCCGACCGACGAGGAACTGATGATCGCACGGCATACGTTCGCGCTTATCGCTGCATAGGCGCCTGCCACACCTATTGAGCTGAAGAGAGGGCTGACATGATTCCCGAGGTAAAGGCCAAGCTTCTCGAAGGAAAGCGCGGACTGGTGGTCGGCATTGCCAATGACCAGTCGATTGCCTGGGGTTGCGCAAGGTCATTTCGCGCCTTGGGCGCGGAGCTTGCAGTGACCTATCTCAACGACAAGGCCAGGCCTCATGTCGAGCCACTGGCCGAGGCGCTGAAAGCGCCGATCTTCATGCCGCTCGACGTCGCGGTCCCGGGACAATTGGAGGCGGTGTTCGACCGCGTCGCGGAGCAATGGGGCGAACTCGATTTTCTCGTGCATTCGATCGCCTTTTCGCCGAAGGATACGCTGCAGGGACGCGTCGTGGATGTGCCGCAGGAGGGGTTTTTGAAGACGATGGACATTTCCTGCTGGTCGTTCATTCGCATGGCGCATCTTGCCGAACCGCTGATGAAACGCGGCGGCAGCCTGTTCACGATGACCTACTACGGCAGCCAGATGGTCGTGAAGAACTACAACGTCATGGGGGTCGCCAAGGCGGCGCTGGAAAGCGCCGTTCGGTACATTGCCGCGGAACTCGGACCCAAAGGCATCCGCGTGCATGCGATCTCGCCGGGCCCGCTGGCAACGCGGGCAGCCTCGGGCATTCCCGAGTTCGACGAACTCCTGAACAAGGCCCAGGAAACGGCCCCGGCGCGCAGCCTCGTATCGATTGACGATGTCGGCATGGCGACTGCCTTCTTGGCGCATGACGCGGCGCGATTGATGACGGGCGATACCATCTACATCGATGGCGGCTATCACATCATAGATTGATCCCGACAAGGGGCGGCGCCATCGGAAGTATCGTCGCTAAAACAAGCCGAACCCGACGCTCAGAGTGCGAGCGACGGGTTCGGTCGAGGTTTCGGAGAGTGTCAGGATTTGGCTGCCGCGGCGCGCTGTTTGCGGTATTGCACGGTCGGCAGACCGCCCCAGCCCCAATTGTCGAGATCGACTTCTTCGATCACCACATAGGTCGATTCAAGCGGCTTGTTGAGGACGTCGAGCAGAACCTGGCTGACGCCCTCGATGATTGCGGCCTTCTCTTCGGCCGTGACCGAATTGCGATCAGGCGTGGTTCCTTCGCGGGTAACCTGTACAGTGACGATAGGCATTTCCGTCTCCAATGAAAGAGGGTTGGTTGCGTCATTGACGGCAGTCGCGCTGTTGCAGCGCAGCCGCTCCATAGTGCTGGCTACCAGCGGCCTGCGTTCGAGCCGCCGTCGACATGGAGAATCTCGCCGGTGATGAAGCCCGCGGTCTCCAGATAGAGAACGGCGTCGACGACATCGCGAATGTCGCCCATGCGGCCGACCGGATTCAGCCCGGCCAGTGCCGAGTGCTTTTCAACCGCGTGCATCGGCGTCTTGATAATCCCTGGAGAAACCGCGTTTACACGAATGCCGCTCTTCGAGAACTCCATCGCCAGCGACCGGGTGGCCGCGTTCAGACCGCCCTTGGTCAGGGAAGCAAGCACAGAGGGCACGCCAGCGATTGGCTGGTCGACGAGGCTGGTGGTAATGTTGACGATGTGCCCCGAACCGTGCTTCAGCATCTCCGTGGCGGCGCGCTGGGTGATGTGGAAGAAACCAGCCACATTGACACCGAGGTTATGGTCGTAGTCTTCCTGGGTCATTTCGACGAACGGCTTGGCCAGGAAAACGCCTGCATTGTTCACCAGTGTGTCGATGCGGCCGAAGCGCTCGAGCGTTTCGCGCACGATCCGCTCCGCGGTCTCCGGTTTGCCGATATCGCCTGCGACGTCAATAATGTCCGCATCGACGCTGGGCTTGATCGACCGGGAGGTGGCGACGACGCGATAGTTCCGGTCGCGGTAGGCCCGCACCAATTCTGCGCCGATGCCTTGCGATGCGCCGGTGATGATGGCGACCTTCTGTTGCGTGCTCATGATGTGATCCTTTCAATTGCCGCGGCCGTTTCAGGTGAGGCCGCCCTCCGCCCTCGGCGTTGGTGCAATTTATTTAGATCCATTCGACATTTGAGAGAATTGTCGCTGTTCGGACAACAATCAACCGAATGTCGGCATAATCAGGCGAGAGTGCCTGCTGCCGCTGCCATATTCGCGAATTCGGAACGGAGGCGAGGTGTCGCGAAATCGACAAAGGCGCGAACCTTCGGCACCGACATCCGGCCCTGCGGCGCGAGCAGGTGCACCGGAAGTGGCGGGTGTTCGGCGTCGGCGAGCACGATCTTCAGGCGTTCATCGCGCACATAAGATGCCACATGGTAGGAGTAGAGCCTCGTCAAGCCGCCGCCTGCAGCAGCGGATGCCGCTGCTGCACGAACGCTGTTGACGATGCAGCGCGGTGTGAAGTGAACCGTGCGCGGAATGGACGAGCCCTTCGCCGGCGTGAAGCTCCAGGAATCCAGGCCGAAGTTGCTGAACGCGACAATCTGATGTTTCGCCAGGTCGGCGGGTTCGACGATACGAGGATGGTTGGCCAGATAGCGAGGGGAGGCGACGACGACGCGTCGCACGTCGCCACCGAGACGGGTGGAGACATGCGAGGAGTCCGGCAGGTGACCAATGCGCACGGTAAGGTCGACGCCCTCATCAACCAGGTTCACCAACCGATCCAGCATAAGAAACCGGACAGAGACCGTCGGGTGAAGTTCGAGGAAGTCGTCCACTATGGGGCGCAACACCTCTTCTCCCAGGATCGGCGGCGCCGAAATTGTCAGCGTTCCGCGCGGTGCCGCGCGCTCGCCGCCGGCAAGCATGTCGGCTTCCTCGAGATCCACCAGCACACGCCGACAGGCCGCCGCATACCGTTGACCTGCCTCGCTCAGCTTCAGCGTCCGGGTCGTCCGGTGGAGCAGTTCGACACCGACATGCGCCTCCAGGAAGCTCAGAGCGCGGCTGACTGCCGTTGGCGATCGTTTGAGATTACGGGCGGCTCCGGCGAGACTGCCCTCGTCAATTGCCGTCACAAACACCTTCATTGCGTCGATGCGATCCATTCTGCCGCCTCGCGGAATAGTGATTGTTCGGCGGCGAGTATTCACCCGAAGTCGGTGGGAAGTAAATACGCATGGGCCGGGAGCAACTGGCTTCTGGTAAGTATACCAATCCAAGTGGCGCAAGGAGATTGGCAGCGGGAAGTGACTACCGCCATTTGGCAATTGGCGCGGGCCAAGTTGGGCGGCTTTCGCCGTTGATCGGCGGCTGCTGAGGTCGCTTGCATTCTGATACAATTCGGGGGGAATGCGACACATCCGGGATACTTCGGACCGGTCCTATGCAGGCACCATCAACGACCAGTGTGTGAGCATCGGTCAACTGCAGGGGATGACGACATGATCCTATTCCTGATTGCTTATCTCGCAGGGGCGCTGACCATCGTCAGCCCTTGCATTCTCCCGGTCCTGCCATTCGTCCTGTCGCGGGCAGGTCAGCCGTTTACACGAAGCATCCTGCCGATGTTACTCGGTATGATCGTGACCTTTGCCGGCGTGGCAACGCTTGCTGCGGTCGGCGGAAGCTGGGCTGTGCATGCCAACGAAATTGGTCGATACGCTGCCGTCGCCCTGATCGCCGGCTTTGGCGTGACGCTGCTTTCGCCGCGTATCGCCGCGGTGGTAACGCGGCCCGCGGTGGCCCTGGGCAGCCGCCTGTCACAGCAGGCGAGCGGCAAGAAGGGGAGCGTGGGCACGTCCTTCCTTCTCGGCGTCGCAACCGGCCTTCTCTGGGCGCCCTGCGCCGGTCCGATCCTCGGGCTCGTCCTGACTGGCGCCGCACTGCAAGGGGCAAACGTTCAGACGACGCTCCTGCTGACGGCCTACGCTGCGGGTGCTGCTACCTCGCTAGCAATGGCTGTCCTTGCCGGGGAGAAGGTCTTTGCCGCGATGAAGCGATCGCTCGGCATTGGGGAACGTCTGCGGCAGGCGCTTGGCATCGCCGTGCTGGCCGGTGTCACGGCAATTGCGCTCGGGTTCGATACCGGCCTGTTGTCGCGCCTTTCCTATGCGAGTAGTACCCGCATCGAGCAGTCGTTGCTCGACAGGCTGCATAACGCAAGCGATACGGCCGGAAAGCCGTCGGGCAGTGCGATGCAGCTCGCCGCGAACGATGCGCGCAAGGGATACCAAAGCGATCTGCCTGTGCTCGGCCGCTTCGTGTCGCTTGACGGTGCCGTGGAATGGTTGAATTCGAAGCCGCTTACGGCTGAAGAATTGCGCGGCAAGGTCGTTCTGGTCGATTTCTGGACCTACTCCTGCATCAACTGCATCCGGACGATCCCCTACGTTCGGGCCTGGGCAGAGAAGTACCGGGATCAGGGCCTCGTCGTGATCGGAGTCCATTCGCCCGAATTTGCCTTCGAGAAGCGTGTTGATAACGTCCGTCAGGCGATCGACAAGTTCCAGATTGGCTATCCCGTTGCGATCGACAACGACTTCAAGATCTGGCGGTCATTCGCCAACAACTACTGGCCCGCCCACTACTTCATCGATGCCAAGGGCCAGATCCGGCACACCCAGTTCGGCGAGGGAGACTACGAACAGTCCGAACGGGTGATCCAGGACTTGCTGGCGGAAGCCGCTGGAAGCAAGAAGGTCGACGCAGCTACCGTCACGCTCGATGCCAAGGGCGCCGAGGCGGCGCCCGACTTCGCGCAGCTGCAATCCGGCGAATCCTATATCGGCTACCTCCGCGCCGCCAACTTCATCTCACCGGAAGGCGTCGGAGCAGACGCTGCACGCGACTATACGGTGGGAAAGCCCGATCTCAACGAATGGGGTCTGACAGGCAAGTGGACCGTGGGCGGTGAGCAGGCCTCGCTGGATCAGGCCGGCGGCGGCATCACCTATCGGTTCAGCGCACGGGATTTGCACCTCGTGCTTGGGCCAGGCGCTGACGGCAAGAAGATCCGCTTTCAGGTGAAGGTGGATGGCGTGGCGCCCGGCGCGGACCACGGTTCGGATATCGACGCTGAGGGAAACGGTACCGTTTCGGAAACCCGGCTCTATCAACTGGTGCGACAATCGGGAGAGGTTCGGGAACGGACGTTCGAGATCCGCTTCCTCGATCCTGGTGTCGAGGCATTCGTCTTTACCTTCGGATGAAAGGGCAGAACAATGAAAAATCGACGGAAAGACCCTTCGGCCTCATTCCGCGCCATTGCACGCCTCGGCCTTGTGGCGCTGGCGGTGATCGGTGGCGGCGGCGTGGCGCTGAGTTTGAATGGCGGTTCGAAGCCCGAGGAAGCCAAGCACGTTCCTCCGGCTCTGCATGACGTGGCAGCGACGCCCGGAAAGCAATCGCTGGTGCTTGCCGGCGGTTGCTTCTGGGGCGTCCAAGGTGCGTTTCAGCACGTTGCCGGCGTCGTGAGTGCCACGGCGGGGTATGCCGGCGGAAGTGCCTCGACCGCAACCTACGAGATGACCGAGACAGGGCAGACCGGTCATGCTGAAGCCGTGGAGATCGTCTACAATCCGAAGCAAGTCACCTACGGCCAGTTGCTGCAGATCTTCTTCTCTGTGGTTCACGATCCGACACAGGTGGATCAGCAAGGGCCTGACGTCGGCAAGCAATATAGGTCGGCGATCTTTCCGCTGAACGACGAGCAGGCCAAGGTCGCCTCCGACTACATCGCGCAACTCGGCAAGGAAGGCGCGTTCGGTCGCCCGATTGCGACGTCGATCGAAGTTGGGAAAACGTTCTATCGCGCCGAGGCCTTTCATCAGGACTACGTCTACAACAATCCCAGCCAGCCCTATGTCTACATCTACGAGCAGCCGAAGATCGAAGCTCTGAAGCGGCTTTTCCCGGAGCAGTATCGCGAGCGACCAGTGCTCGTCGCGGACCAGTCACGCTGACGCTAGCCGCGCGACGCGGCGCGTGGCCAGGAATGGTCAATACAGATCGGATCGGGTTCCGCCCGATCCCGAGCCTTACACAGAGGTACAGTTCTCAGCACATTCGAACACATTCACGATACGCGCTGCCGTCACGCTGAATTCAACCCGCTGACGAGCAATCTGAGTTTTTCGGCCGCTGGCCCGAACAGACCGAGCAATCGAGGAGAGAGAAAAAATGCGCATACTGGTCATCACTTATGCCGTGCTTGCGTTGGCAGCTGTGCCATGCGCCTGGGATAGCGCTCCGGGCGAGCCGCCCCCGATCGCGGCACTGTTCTCGCTGTTGTCGCCGGCGGCGGATGCCGGCTCGCAGGAGCCCGCGCAGATTGCAAAGGCTTCCTTCGTGACGTCTGATAACCTATTGCTCCAACACGCGAACTATTGAGGAAATCAACAATGAAACTCTTCCAGGACAAGATCTCGTCGGCTGCGTCCCGTGTCAGGATCGCACTTGCGCTGAAGGGTCTGGACGTCGAGCGCGAGGCGATCGGAATTCTTGGGCCGGATGCACTCAACCGGAAGCCGGAGTATCTGCAACTCAATCCGCAGGGGCTCGTTCCGGCTTTGCTGACGGATGAAGGCGTATTGCTGACGCAGTCTCTCGCCATCATCGAATATCTCGACGAGCGTTACCCCGAACCTCCACTCCTGCCCGGCAAGCTTGAAGATCGCGCCTTTGCGCGGACCGTCGCCCTGGCGATAGCCGCGGATATCCATCCGCTTCTTCCGCCCCGGGTGGCCGCGCACCTGGGAACGATCGGCGTCAAGGCCGAGGACATCGCGGAATGGAGCCGCCACTGGATCCGTGTCGGCCTGACGGCAGTGGAAGAATTGCTCGCGCGGCGGCAGACAGGTCAGTATGTAGCCGGCGATGCGCCGTCGATGGCCGACATCTGCCTCTTCCCACAGGCGATCAATGCGGAGCGGACTGGGCTTCCGCTCGACCAGTGGCCCCGAATTGCAGCGGTTGTCGCCAGGCTTCGAGAGATCCCCGCCTTTGCCGACAATGGTCCGGCGCCCCGAAGCTGAGATCCTTGCTGTTCAACCAGTACCGCTGCCGGATTCTTAGCCTTGATGGCTCGCAGTGCGGCCGAATGCCGCGCCGCTTGATTGTCGCCACATCGGGTCGTCCGCACAGGGAATCTAGGATATTCAACCGCTGGGTGCTTCAGCCCTCGAGGTCGGGTCACGCGTTGGCCCGGCCTTGCTGATTTTCGCGCGCGTGAGTTGTTGTAGGTTGTGCTGGGAGCGGACAAAAGCAGTGCAATGTATACCAATGTATCTCTCAACAAACGTATCTACATTGGGTTTCAATTCCAGCCAGCGGACACACAAACGATACACATCGATCATGCTTAATATCGGTGTCTTTAACAAAGTCTGGAGAGTAGCGATGGCAGAGGAAGTCAATCAACAACGGCGGCGGTTCATGGGCGTGGCGGCACTGACCGTCGCAGCCGCACAATTAGGGGGCATCGGGACGAGCCTTGCCCAGGCGGCGACGCCGGCTGCTGCCCGCATTCCTGCCATCGCGCCAGGCACCAACACGTCGTTCGGCACAATCAAGCAGATCGATGCAGGCATGCTTAACGTCGGCTACGCCGAACTTGGAGCGAGCGACGCGCCTCCGGTCATTCTCCTGCATGGCTGGCCCTATGACATCCACACCTATGTCGACGTCGCGCCACTGCTGGCCGCCGCCGGCTATCGCGTCATCGTGCCTTATCTGCGTGGCTACGGCACTACGCGTTTCCTCTCCGACAAGACGATGCGCAACGGTCAGCAGGCTGCGATTGCTGCCGATATCGTGGCGTTCATGGATGTCCTGAAGATCGAGAAGGCGCTGATCGCCGGTTGCGACTGGGGCGCTCGGACGGCCGACATCATCGCGGCGCTTTGGCCGCAGCGCTGCAAGGCCCTGGTTTCCGTCAGCGGTTACCTCATTGGCAGCCAGGAAGCCAACAAGGCGCCGCTACCGCCGAAGGCGGAGCTAGCCTGGTGGTATCAGTTCTACTTCGCGACCGAACGCGGTCGCAAAGGCTATGAGCAATACCGGAGCGAGTTTGCCAAGCTCATCTGGCAACTCGCGTCCCCCAAGTGGAATTTCGACGACGCAACCTTCAACCGCAGCGCCGCCGCCTTTGAAAATCCCGATCACGTCGACATCACCATTCACAACTACCGCTGGCGTATCAGTGCGGCCAAGGGCGAGCGGAAGTATGACAAGTTCGAAGCACAGCTTGCCAAGTTCCCGTTTATCGGCGTGCCGACAATTACGTTAGAAGGTGACGCCAATGGTGCGCCTCATCCGCAGCCGGAGGCCTATGCCAAGAAGTTCTCGGGCAAGTATGAGCATCGGCTGATCACCGGCGGCATTGGTCACAATCTGCCGCAAGAAGCGCCTCAAGCCTTTGCACAGGCCGTGGTCGACGTCGACCGGTTCTGATCGCTCTACCGGTGGATAGCCGCGGCTTTTCCGGTTTGGCCTTTGGAATTCTGAACCTGGCGGAGAGCGTTTTCGGCGTTCACGCCGGGTTTTTTCATGGGTACGCGTGTGAAGCGATCTCATCAGTCGCAATCTGCGTCCGGCAATTGGTTGAGATATCGGCCTTTCGCCTGTGGTTCGTATCGCAGTGTATCGGCCCCACGTCTGTGGGGGAGTTGGTTACATTTCAGCGTGACGGCGAAACATTCCAGACACGTGCGGAGCGCCATCTGTGTTCGACCGCAAGCGAGGCAATCGGGCCTCGGCGGCGTCCATTTCGTCGAAAGGAAGAACAGTATGAGTGAGAACCAGAAAGTCATCTACACTGGTAAGACACACACGACCGGCGGCCGCGATGGAGCATCGCACAGCTCCGACGGTCGCCTTGACGTCAAGCTGTCCTCGCCGGGCAGCACGGGGCAGGGGACGAACCCCGAGCAGCTTTTTGCCGCCGGCTGGTCGGCCTGCTTCATTGGCGCAATGGGCTTTGCCGCCGGCAGCCTGAAGGTCGCGCTTCCGGCCAACCTTGCGGTTGATACCGAGGTGGACCTTTGCAGCAGCACCGGCGGCTACTCTCTTCAGGCACGCCTCAACGTCAGCCTGCCGGGCATTGATCAGGAAACTGCGCGGGCCATTGTCGACGCGGCACACCAGACCTGCCCGTATTCCAAGGCAACACGCGGCAATATCAACGTCACCATAAACCTCGTCTGACGAGATAAGAAAAACGGTCCTCCCCGTCAGATCGGGTGTGTGATGTTGAGGAGCGGCAGCCGTCACGGCTGCCGCTCTTTTTATTGGAGAGTGTGCCCGGCGGCGGGTTAAGCCGCGGTTTTGTTGATGGCGATTTCCGCCACGAGGCCACCGCCGTCGCGGTTGCGCAGCGTCAGCGACCCACCGATTGCCGCGGCCAGCTGCACGGCAATAGCAAGGCCAAGTCCGGTTCCGCCGGTGTCGCGATTGCGCGACTGTTCCAGCCGGAAGAAAGGCTTGAGGACGGCTTCCAACTGATCATCCGGAATGCCGGGGCCGTGATCGAGCACGCTGATCACGATGCCCTCATCGGAGCGGCGTTTCACCTCGATCTCGGCGCTGCCGCCGAACTTCAGTGCATTGTCGATGAGGTTGGTCAAAACGCGCCTCAAGGCATGCGGCCGCGTCATGATCGCGCCGCCGCTCATCTCCTTGATAGCAACGGCCTTGCCGGTGTCCTGGTAGTCGTAGACAAGGCTCTCGATGAACGAGGACAAGTCGATGCGCGAAGGTTTTTCGACATTGCCGTGGGCGCTACGAGCATAGGCGACGCCTTCCTTGACGAGACGTTCGATCTCGCCGAGATCCTGCATCAACTTGTCCCGATCGCCGAAATCCTCGGCCATTTCTGCCCGGAGCTTCATGCGCGTGATCGGCGTCTGCAGATCATGCGATATGGCTGCAAGTATCTGGACGCGCTCCTCTAGATATTGAGCGATGCGCTCGCGCATTGCGTTGAAGGCGGTTGCGGCATAGGCGACTTCGCTTGGTCCCGTCTCACTCAGGCGAAGGGCCTTCACGTTCGGATCAAGTGTGTCAGCCGCTTTTGCGAGATTGACGAGAGGACGAATGGCCTGACGCACGGCAAACCAGCTGCAGAGGACCAACAAAGCCAGTTGCGCGGCGAGTACATAGGGCAGCCAGTCGGCGAGGGGCATAATGCCCGCGGGATTGACGTCTATCGTCAGGGGCGTTCCATCGCTGAGGGCGAGATGCGCCTGAAGGCGGAAATTCGGACCGGGGATGGTTTCGACCGTGATCGGAAATTTCGGCCCGATCGCCGCCCGTACCTTGGCGGCAAATTCGGTGCCGCGTGCATCGAGCGCCGGTTTTCCTGGCAGGCCCGGCCCCAGAACAAACCTGTAGCTTCCCCGGTCAAGGCGATCGAGCCAGTCGGCGCGCTCGTCTGGCGGGAGGCGATCGAGGATGGCGATCGAGGTCGAAACATCGTTTTCGAGGGTGTTGAACATCACCGATCTGGCGGCCGTGTAGCGCTCGAAAAACAGCACGGTGAACGACATGGCATGGGCGACCGCCAGGCCCGCAAGCAGAATAAGAAATAGCCGCGCTCCGAGGGTGCGCGGCCACAGACGAAATCCATTCAGAAGGGCGTGCGTCGCCATCAGCGGGCCTCGGTGATCTCGATCGGCATGGAGAAGACATAGCCTTCGCTGCGGACGGTCTTGATGTAGGTCGGTTCGCGGGCATCGTCGCCAAGCCGCTGGCGGACACGGCTGACCAGAAGGTCGATCGAGCGGTCGAAAAGCTCGGCGTCGCGGCCCTGTGTCAGGTTGAGAAGCTGATCGCGGTTCAGCACCCGTTGGGGGTGGTCGATAAAGACGCGCAGAAGGCGATATTCGGCGCCGCTGAGTGCGATGACCGTTCCGTCGGAATCGACAAGATGGCGTGCTGTCGTATCGAGCTTCCACTTGCCGAAGCTCAGCAGTTGGCCGGCTTCCGACACCTGCAGATTGGGCGGCAGCATGCGGGTACGCCGGAGCACGGCCTTGATGCGCGCCAACAATTCGCGTGCCGAAAATGGTTTGGCCAGGTAGTCGTCTGCGCCCATCTCGAGACCGATGATGCGATCCATCTCGTCGGTGCGCGCTGTCAGCATGACGATCGGAACGGCCTTGTGTCGTCCGGCCCGCAACTCGCGGCTCAGAACGAGGCCATCGTCGCCGGGCATCATGACATCGAGGATGATGAGATCGACCGAGTTCGCGTCGAGGAATGCGCGCATTTGCCGGCCGTCGGCGACGGCGGTGACACGCAGGCCGTTTTTCTTCAGGTAGCTCGACACGAGCTCCCTGATTTCGCGATCGTCATCGACGATCAGGATGTGGTCGATGTGCTCCATCGCGCGATCTCCATTATTGCACTGCTAGCGACGCCCCTGATGTATCCGCCGTATGTTTACGGCCTGCGGGCTTGCATGTCTCTGTATCCAACGGATCTTTGGATACATTGCGATACAATGTCCACACCTTGAATTCCTCCGATAAGTCATGGAAATCGTTTTGTTCATTCCGATGGCATTGGGCCGGCAGCTGTCCGGTGACAAGCTGCTCGCGGCGCGCCGTTCGCATTGAGATGGCGGTCACGCCAGGGCGAACATTTCCGCGGTTCTGGGTGCGAGGGGCGCATTGCGCCTATGCAGCAGCAGAGCAAACAATCTGGATCGCTCAGGCCTTAGGCAGCCTCAAGCGTCCGATCGCTTTCTGCGACAAACACATCGAGAAATAAGGTACACCATTGATCGGCGGTGACTACATGTGCGAGAATCTGACTATAACCTGGGGGCCTGAGGATGATCCAAATAGTAGCGGCGGCGATGATGGCAGTTCTTGTTGCGGGTTGCGCGGTCACGTCGGTTTCCTATTCGGGGGAAGGATATGCGCCTATTCCCGGCAGCATAACCTATGGCGGCCAGCCTCGAACGAAGCTGACAAAGGCGCCGATCGGCTCTTCGTTCCCCCATACGTTCACGGATCAGACGGGGCGTGAGGTCGAGGAGATCTATGTCATCCAGCCCGATCGAACTCTGCTTATAGTCCAGCGACACTATCGGCCGTTCTTGGCCTGGAGCAGAAGGTAAGGCAGGGCTGAGAGCCCATGCCCCGATCGACCCTCGGGAAAACTTTGAGGTTCGTTTGGCGAATCCGGCTGGCTGCAGAAGATCAATCACGTCCGGATCGCGCCAGATAAGTCAATTTGCCCTTCGTCCTGGAATACGTCGGCACCTCGGCACCCGCGACCTAAGGTACATTCCGGTACAAATCGACGCTCAACAAACACACGCCGTATACATTCGGCCGCTCTAATCCGACGCGATGTTGGGCAAGTCCAACGCGCGCGCAAACGCTCGGTTGCTCAACGCCGATTTTGGAAGATCGTCGACAGGGCAGCAGCCAAGGATGTACCGGTGTTTGGAAGACCAGAGGGCAGGACGATGGAAAAAGGCTTCTACATAGGCGTACTTGCCGCACTCTTCGCGGCTTTTGCCTTTTCGCTCAACTTCGTTGTGCCCTTCATAATTGGTGGCTATTCGACCCTTGATTTTGCCCTTGTCCGCCATGTAGCCTCCGCATTGGTCGGCTTGTGCGTTCTGTTTTCGAATAAGGGGGCGGTACAATATCTCACGCTCCGAAACGTGCTTTCCACGATCTGGCTCTCCTTCATTGGCTATGTCGGTTACTTCCTGACGGTAACGGGAGCTGCCATTTTTGCGGGGCCAGTAATTGCTCCCGCCTTTCTTGGTCTGGTTCCAATCGCTCTGATGGTCATCGGCAATCAACGGCAGGCATCATTGCCATGGCGGTTTCTGCTGATGCCCCTCATGTTGGTCCTGGTCGGTCTAATGTTGGTCAATGGTACGGTATTCACGGCCGAAGGATTGGATTCTGTCCGTTCATTCTGGATCGGCGTTCCATTGGCGCTTGCAGCGGTCGCGTTGTGGGTCTGGTTCGCGATTTCCAACCAGGCCGCACTGGCCGCCCGGCCTGACATGCCATCTGGTGTGTGGTCCGCTCTTATTCTCGTCGGTGGAGGCGTCTTGATGCTTGCCTTCTACCCGGCCGGAGCTGCAATGGGTCTCTTCCAGCTTCCCAAGCTCGGCTTCGGCTGGCATTCCGCCGGCTCGCTCTATGTTTGGGGCGTATCGTTCGCACTACTGGCAACGGTATGCGGCGTGTGGGCCTGGAACATTGCCTCAAGAAACTTGCCTGTCGCACTGGCCGCGCAATTGATCGTTTCGGAAACCGCGTTTGGTGTCATCGGCGGGCTGGCAGTCCATGTGCGATGGCCGAGCGCTGTAGAAACCGCAGGAGTCGCCATTCTTATTGCTGGGGTAGTCCTGTCAGTCCGGATCTTCTACGAAACACAGTTTCGACCGGGCAATCCGGTGCTGGCATCGGAATGAGTGCTCTGCCGCCAGGTGGTCGACGCTCGCCCAAAAGACAGCTTCGGCCGGGATGCACCGCAAGCGGTCATTCGGCCGACAGGTATTGTCCGACAGCTTATTCCTCGCCTGAATCATTCAGCGGGTCGATGTTGTGGGAAAGTGTTCCGACCCCATGACAGCGGCGGCCGATATCAGTATCGAAGCATCGGGTAAGCCGGTACAAGAAGTCTAAGCCTAGCGACGGTTGAGTATTCGGATGACCGATAACTCTATTTAGCGCCTCCGACCCATCTCAAAATTCTTCAAGGTCGCTTGGCGAAATCGAACGGAACGGGGCGAGCGATGCGCGACACAAATGGCTATTTTCCGCGTTGGCGGCTGAAGACGGAGGGGCGCATTCTGCCCGACGAGCGGCTGCCCACAGGGCAGACGATGGTGCTGGGCCTCCAGCATGTCGTGGCAATGTTTGGCTCAACGGTGCTTGCTCCGATAATCATGGGTTTCGACCCCAACGTCTCGATTCTGTTTTCCGGCCTTTCGACGTTGATTTTCTTTGTCGCCGTAGGCGGGCGCGTGCCGAGCTATCTCGGCTCGTCCTTCGCCTTCATCGGTCCCGTTCTTGCTGCAACGGGGGCGGTCGCCGGGGCACCCAACCCGAACATCGCGCTGGCGCTCGGTGGCATCATCGCCGCGGGGGCGATTTATGCGCTGATYGGCGTCGCGGTCGCGCTCGCCGGTCATCGCTGGATTGAACGGCTAATGCCACCAGTCCTCACCGGCGCAATCGTCGCCGCAATCGGGCTTGTGCTCGCGCCGATCGCCATATCCAGCGCCTCGGGCATTGGCCCTGCCAACCCTGAGGGCGACCAGCTCTCGCGCTGGGTCGCAATTCTGACGTTCGCCGCCGTCTACGCGCCGGGCATTGCCCGCCGCCTGCCGATTCTTCTCGGCGGCGCGCTCGCCTATCTCGCCTATTTCTTTGTCGCGAACGGTTTGGGCCACGGCGCGCCGATCAATTTTTCCGGCGTCGCGGCGGCCCCTTGGTTCGGTTGGCCTCACTTCACGGCGCCGGTCTTTTCCGGCTCCGCGATCACGCTGATCGCCCCAGTCGTCGTTATCCTCATTGCCGAAAATCTTGGGCACATCAAAGCAATCGGGGCAATGACGGGGCGCAATCTCGACCCCTATCTCGGCCGCGCCTTCATCGGCGACGGTATCGCGACCATGGTTTCGGGTGCCTTCGGCGGTACCGGCATGACGACCTATGCCGAAAACATGGGGGTGATGGCGGTAACGCGCATCTTCTCCACGCTCGTCTTCCTCGTTGCGGCCGCGGTCGCCATCCTGCTCGGGTTCTCGCCGAAATTCGGCGCCCTTATCCAGACGATCCCCGGACCTGTTATCGGCGGGCTTTCGATCGTCGTTTTCGGTCTCATCGCGGCGACTGCAGGCCGCATATGGGTCGAGAACAAGGTCGACTTCGCCGAGCCGCGCAACCTCATCACGGTTGGCGTCGCGCTTGTGCTGGGTGCGGGCAACTTCAAGCTCGCGGTCGGGGGATTTACGCTTGACGGAATTGGTACCGCGACGATCGGAGCGATTATCCTCTACCACGCACTCGGATGGGCGAACCTGCCCAAGGGGTCAGACCAGAACGCTTAGCGCCCGTCGCCATCGCGCGGGACGAGTTCCCGCGCCTTTGCGTCCTGCTCTGCGCTCTGCCGGCTGCCACGAGGCAGCCATCGGAGGCGCGGCACGCAGAGATCAACGACCATGGAGTCGCGGTTCACCGGCGTGAGAGCTGCTCTTCCCGAGTAGTGGCTCCAGGCCGGTCGAACCCGGCAAAAGTCTGCTGTCAGAGAGTGTCGATGACCCCACCGTCCACGCGAACGGACGCGCCCGTGGTCGCGGAAGCGAACGGCGACGCAAGATAGGTCACCAAGTTGGCGACTTCCTCGACGGTGGCGGCACGTTGAATGATCGAGCTGCTGCGATGCTGCTTGACGAAGGCGGCAGCGACCTCCTCCAGCGGCAGTCCGGTTCTAGCTTGCTCTTCGGCAAGCATCGTTTCTACGCCTTCGGAAAGCGTGGGCCCAGGGAGGACGGAGTTCACTGTGATGCCCGTGCCGGCCATGCGCTTGGCGAGACCACGGGCAACCGCGATGTCGGCGGTCTTGCTGACGCCATAGTGGATCATCTCGACCGGAATGTTGAAACCGGATTCGGAGGCCAGGAATATCACGCGGCCCCAGTTTAACTTCTGCATGCCTGGGAGATAGGCGCGGGAGAGCCTGACGGTGGACATGACGTTGACCTGCCAGTGTCGATCCCAGACCTCGTCCTCGGCGTCGAAAAAGTCGATTGGCTGGAAGATGCCCGCGTTGTTAATCAGGATGTCTACCTGAGGAATTTGGGCGACAAGCGCTGCACACCCCTCGGCGGTTGAGAGGTCGGCGGCAGCAGACTTGACTTTGCCACCGGGACCTTCGCTCTTGAGCCGTGCGGCGGCCTTTGTGGTTTTGTCTTCGGACCGGCCGTTGACAACGACATCCGCTCCAGCCCTTGACAGCTGGCGGGCAATTGCGTAGCCGATGCCTTCCGTTGATCCTGTGACCAGCGCCCTCTTACCAGTAAGATCAATTTGCATTTTCCGCTCCCGTCGAGGTTGGATGACGAAACGTATAGTCAGTTCTGCAGTCTCGCAACGGTCTGACCGCCGAGGATCCGGCGATCTTTCACACAACATCGTCAGTCAGCACGAATGCGGCAACCTCCGGACCGAGGAGAAATCAGACCTTACGGCGTCGATCGCTTCATAAAGGGCGGCCGGCGAATTCTCTCCTGCCAACACCCGATTCAACGGCAACACCCATCGCGGAACGGAACGCGTCCGCTTGGGGCGATCATTGGCAACTGACGGTTTTGCGCAGACAGCGGCCGCCAGCGTACAACAATGGCTTGGATGGCAACCTGGCTCCGTCACAACATCGAGCCGGTATCGATAAAGCGCTGGTGCCACGACAAGGCTTCCTTCGGCAAGGTTGGGGTTTGTAAACCGTAAGAGCCGGCAAGCGCGCGCTCGAAATAGTCAAGAAGAGCGGGCCGGTAGGTGGGATGGGAACAGTTGTCGATGATCGTCCGCGCGCGTTGCTTCGGCGAAAGCCCGCGCAGATCCGCAAGGCCCTGTTCCGTCACCAGCACCTGGACGTCCTGGTTGATGTGATCGACACGACTTGCCTGCGGCACAATCGCAGAAATCTTGCTGCCCTTGGCAGTCGATGGAGTCATGAAAATGGAGATATAGGCATTGCGCGCAAAATCCCCGGAGCCGCCGATACCGTTCTGGATGCGCGAGCCCATGATGTGGGTCGAGTTAACATTGCCGTAGATATCAGCCTCGATCAGGCCATTCATCGCAAGACAGCCAAGACGGCGGATCAGTTCGGGATGATTGCTGATCTCCTGCGGCCGCAGCACCATCCTGTCACGATAGGTTGGCATGTTCTCGTTAAGACGACGTGCCGCCTCCGGGCTGAGTGAGAAGGCGGTCGCGGAAGCCATCCTGAGCTTACCGGCATCGAGCAGGTCGAGCATGCCGTCCTGGATGACCTCGGTAAATGCCGTCATGTTCTCGAAAGGGCTGTCGATCAAGCCAGTCAGCACGGCATTGGCGATATTGCCGACGCCGGACTGGATTGGCAGAAGCGAAGCCTGCAAACGCCCCTTGGCAACTTCGTGACCGAAGAATTCCAGCAGGTGGCCGGCAATGGCCTTGGCGGCGTCGTCCGGCGGCGTAAAGGGCAAGTTGCGATCCGGCGCATCGGTCTCGACAATAGCGACGATCTTGTCGGGATCGCAGCGGAACGCCGTTTCGCCGATCCGGTCATCCGGCCGAACCAACGGTATCGGGACCCGGTGCGGCGGCAGTGCCGTGCCATAATAGATGTCGTGCATGCCTTCGAGCGCCGGACTCTGCCAACGATTGACCTCGAGTATGACCTTCTCTGCGCGGTCGAGCCAGGTCTTGTTGTTGCCGACCGAGGAGGACGGAATAAGCGAGCCATCGGCGCGAATGCCGGAGACTTCGACAATCGCGGTATCAAGGGGGCCGAGAAAGCCCTGCCAGGCCATGGGCGCGACCTGAGAAAGATGCATATCGAAGTATTCCATTTCGCCTCGGTTGATCTTTTCGCGGGCGTATGGATCAGAGTTGTAGGGCAGTCGAAACTCGATGCCGTTCACTCGGGCGAGCGCGCCGTCGAGTTCGGGACCGGTGGAGGCGCCAGTCCAGACACGAAGATGGAAAGGATTGCCCCCCGCATGCTCTGCTTCGATCTTGGCCGCAAGTGCAAGCGGTACTGATTTCGGATAACCCGATCCGGTAAAGCCGCTCATCCCCACCGTCGAGCCGCTGGTTATCAGCGATGCCGCGTCCTCGGCCGTCATGATCCGTGAACGCAAATTTTCATTGAATATTCGGGACATATTCGCCTCCTAGCTGTCTGCGTGAACAGGCGGTTTGACCCGCACGAAGCGTTCCGCGCCTTGTCGCGCGCGGCGTCGATCAAGCGCCGGTCTAGTCGGCTCCATCAATGGCTCATAAGTAGAGGAATAGTGGCATGGGACAGCAGGCGATAGGTGACGCGGCCGAGAAGCAGCTCGAGCAGATAACCGTGCTTGAACGCACCGATCAGAATGCAGGTGGCGTTCGTCGACGTGCCAAAGTCGAGGATGGTGTTGCCGACCGAGCGGCCCGATGACGAGGTAACGACAATCTCGGCATCCAGCCCCAGCTGATGGCAGATTTCCCTGGCCGACTTCTCGTAGTGCCTGTTCGGTTTGTCATCGACGCAGAGCACCGTGATGCGGTTGGCGGCGGCAAGCCAGGGCCTTGCGGCGACCATTGTCCGTCGTGCGTGGTCATGCGGCTTCCAGCCAACGAGGACGTGGTCCAGCAGGTGCCCCCGATAGCCACTGGCTGGGGGGACCAGCACCAGCTTGCCTTCATGAAAGAGGACATCGTGAAAGGCATCACGAGCGTCGAGATTGCCTCTGTAGGGCGTTACGACAAGCGATGCATTCCGGCAGACAGTGCTGACGCAGCGGCGCAGATCGCCCTGGCAATCGCCGAGCATCAGGTCTTGCCGGTGAGGCGCATGCAATTTCCACTCCTCGAACAGCTGCCTGACGTGTTCGTACCGCTCGTGCGTCGAACCTTCCTCCAGGTCGCGCATCATTTGCAGTTCGATTTCCTCGGCGGATACGAGCATCGACAGTGGATCGGCACCGATGTGCACGGCGGCAATGTTGTCCTGCACGGCATCGGCCGCGTCGTCGGCCAGATCGAGGCAGGTTTGTGCCGAGGCTGGATCGGGCAGCAGCACGACAATATCGGCATGGCTGGTGAGATCACGAACGTTGCGTGGAGCGGCACCATCGTGAGATGCGCTGAAGCCTTGTGACCAGTTGCGGTCGTCGGTGGTTGTCGTGATCAATCTGGCCCTCCTTCATGGATCGGCCCGCACGGTTGCACTGGAATAATACGCTAATCTGACCGGCGTTGAAATCGCCTTGGCAGAGGAAGGCGACCTATTTTAAGCACCGAAGCCGGTGGCTGCCGAATCCCGGTGCCGATTCCGCCGGTCTTGCGCCTTAATCGCGACCTGCTAGAATCTCCGGTGCCAAGCTTTTGTGTCGGCTGCATTTTTTGGTTCCCTCTAGCTATATGCGGGGCGCGATGGAGACGGCAGTTACCTCTAAGCTGACCTATGGCGCGGAGCCGGGATTACGCTTCGCCTTGCTCTTGGACGGGTGTGGCGGCTGCACGCAGTTGGACATTGCCCGGGCGCAAATGTGGAAGCCGGAAGATGGGATCATCTGGCTGCACCTCGAGCGCGACCATGCGGCGGCGGCCAATTGGGTCAACCGGGAAAGCGGTCTCGATAGCTTCGTGACCGAAGCTCTTCTCGAAGAGGAAACACGGCCTCGCGTCGAGCCAGTCAACGATGGCCTGCTGATCATCCTTCGCGGCGTCTGTGCGACTGCGCCGGACGAAGCGTCGGAAAAGCAGACCGACATCGATCTCGTGCCGCTCCATATGTGGGTCGATGCGAACAAGGTGATTTCGCTGCGGGACAGCGGTCACTACATTACCGCCCTTCGCGACATTCGCCAGGCGCTCCAGAAAGGCAAGGGCCCGCTACGCACCGGTGACCTGCTGGCGTTGATCGGCGACAAGCTTGTGCGCGACCTGGAGCCAGTGCTCGACTCCATGGACGAGGAGGTGGACGAGCTTGACGAGATGATCTTTCACGGCGAGGCAGGCCAAGTGCGCGAACGCCTCAAGCTGCTGCGTCGGCGTTCCGTCCAGCTTCGCCGCTATCTGGCGCCGCAGCGCGATGCGTTGAACCGCATCGAGCATGATGATGCGCCATGGCTGCTGGAGCGCGACAAGCTGCGGATGCGCGAGGTGATCGACAAGCTGATGCGCTTCATCGAGTACCTCGATGCCATCCGCGACCGTACGGGTATTCTGCACGACGACCTTTCGACGGTGATCAGCGAGCGCATCGCGCGCAATTCCAACCGGCTGGCGGCGCTGGCGGCGTTGCTACTGCCTCCGAGTGTCGTGGCCGGCTTGTTCGGAATGAATGTCGGAGGCATTCCGGGGGTCAACGACACCTGGGCTTTCATCATCATTGTCGTATTCGTGACGATCACATCCGTTGCGACGCTCTGGGTGCTTCGGCGTATCGGCTGGCTTTAGAGCACGGCATCGTCCCAGACTACGAGCCTTGAATGCGCTGTCCTCTATGCGATCAATTCGCTGCGAAGCAGTAGAACAGGCCGTCGCCACCAGTCCCATTGAAGGCTTTGACGGTGCAGCCGCCGCGTGTCGGGTGCGAGGAGTTCCACGACTTCGCTTGGGCGGAGTCATCAAGGCCTGTTCGGTCGCTGTGGCCGACGATCGCGACACCTTCAGCGCCGCCCATCGTCCAGTTGCCGCATGTCTCCGGCGCCGCAGTGCCATCGGCTTTCGAACCGGTGAGCATGTCGTGCCGGTTCGGCGTGTCGCCTCGGCCGTTGATGATTTCGCCCTTCTCATTGAGCGCGGTCTGCTTGGTCAGGTTGTTCTTGTCGCTGTGCAGAGAGGCCACGTCGTCGGCGATCTTTTCGCCTTTGGCGTTATACCAGGGCCCAGAGCCAATGCGGTCCTTTGCATTTTCGGCGTCGGTGGAAAGATAGGCTTTCCAGGTCTTGCCCGTCGAGCCAGCGGCCGTGGCAAGCGTGTTGCAATAGGCGTCCGCACCGGCGAGACCACCGAGATCGCCACCCTTGCCTGGATTTACACTGGTCACGAAGAAACTCATGGCGGTGTCCTGAGCATGGACCCCGACCGCTGAAAAGGCCAAAGCGGCCGCGATATAGGCAAACCTGCGTCTCATGGCGTCTCTCCCCGGTTGAAATTTCTAGCGGAAGGAAGCGTATTGCAGGTAAGTCTCGGCGTAAAATCGAAATCACGTGATGGGACCTCGGGAGGAGTCTGAAGGGTGCGGCCCCCGCGGCCCGGCTTTTGGCTCATTTCGCAGTACACATCGTACGGTGGTCCTACACGCGCCTGTCGAGGTTTCAGTCAAGTTGGCGTGATTTCAACCACGCGTTCTTGACAATGAGTTTTAGCGGTAAATATCTGTGCTCTCCGGCTTCCGACGCAAGGCCTCAGCTCAGCATGATCGACACGCGCTTTTCGACCGCTTTACAGATTGTCATCAGCGTTGCCGTCAATGAAGAGGCCAATCTCCGCACCACGAGCCAATCACTTGCGCAAGGGCTCGATACAAGCGCAAGCTTTGTCCGCAAGCTGTTGCTTCCGCTCAATGAGAACGGAATTCTTGCTACCTCCCAGGGCGGCAAGGGGGGCATTCGTTTGGCACGACCACGTGACCAGATTTTGCTCAGCCAGATCTATGCCGCCGTGACCGGTGACAAGAAGATCTGGGCGACTCGGCACGATATTCCGCATGAGGGACTCGTGGGTGAGAATATCGGCGACCTTTCGGAGTTTCTGTGTGATCGAGCGGAGCAGGCTGTCGTCGACATGCTTGGTTCGGTGACCATCGAGGACAGTGTGGCGGAGCTGCGTCGACTCGAGGCCGAGAAATCTGCCGGACATCAGCACTCGGCGGATGCTAGCCTCGTGCGCGATCGCCACCCCGCCGAATAATTTCATCCTTAAACTGGAAAGGGGCGGCCGGGCAGGGAACCCGTGCCACCCCTCCTAACTGATCGGAGGTCAATCTGATCAGAACTCTTAAAGCGCGGCGCCGCGCTGCCTTTCCCCGTGACTTTAGCAACGGAGAGAGGCGGAAACGCGGCGCCGCTTTTTTAGTTAGAATGCGCGCTGGAGGCGGAAGAAGCCCGTCGTGACGTCGTCAGCCTTGTCCGAGTCGAAGTAATTGACGGTTGCCTTGGCGTAGAGGTTGTCGACGATCTGATAATCAACTGTGACACCGACCTTCCAGGCGTCGTTGTTGTCGTCGAAGTCGCCCGCGACGATGCCGTAGTTGCCGTAGTACTGAGCGGCCGGGGTGATCTTCAGCTTGTCGGTCGCCTTGATGGCGTACTCAGCCGCGACAACCCATTCGGCGGTCTGATAGTAGGAGTTCGGGCCGCTGGAGTAGATCGCTGCGAGGCCGAGGGTGCCCGGGCCGACGGCAACGGTACCCATGGCGCGAACGGCACCTTCTTCGTTATCTGTGTCGTAGCCGGCCGTGATCTGGTAGCTGAAGATGCCAGCCTTGCCGCCGATGCCGACTGCTACGCCGACGTTGTTCGGGTTTTCACCAGCGCTGAAGTAGCCGTCTTCCAGCTCGTCAACGCTGATGCCAGCGTAGAAGTTTTCAGCTTCGTACTGATAACGGATGGAGTTGTGTAGCGTGACCTTGCTGCCGATGTCGTCCGTTTCGCCCGAGAGACCATCGTCCCACCAGCTGTAGAACAGACCGGCGCGGAAGCCAGCGATGTCGATGTAAGCGGAGTCAAGCAAAGATGCCTGCGACTTAGAGTTGTCGGCATTCGTCTGCAGGACGATAACACCGGTGAGCGGGCCGTATTCGGTGTCGCTCTTGGCGGTGAACTGGACCTGACCACGGGTGTAGGCATCCCAGTCGGAGTCATTCGCAACATAGGTACCGTTGCCAGTGGTTGCGCTGGCATTCGGGCCGGCGTTAACCTGGAAACGGATGTAACCGCTGATCTTCAGGCAGGTTTCGGTGCCCGGGATGTAGAAGTAGCCGCTGCCGTAAGCGTCGCAAACGCGGACGTATTCAACTGGTTCCGGCTCAGCAGCA